>JAAWCD010000106.1 GCA_022793095.1 Oscillospiraceae bacterium
CAATTTCTTGAGTCGTACGACCTGCCGGCGTATCTCCTTGAGTCCCTCTCTCCCTACTTTCCTTAAGTCTATATACTCCATACTCTCTATTTTAGCACTCTTGATCCATCTTTCCTAGCTTTTTTCTCGAAAGTAATACCTTGATGGACCGGGCCATGCGTATGGAAAAGGCCCCTGCTGAGGGCAACCAGCTGCTGGAAGGCTCTCTCAGCGCCAATATCTCCGTTGCCGACCCCAACCTGGGCAGCGTTTCCGTGCCGGTGAGCGGCTCCTTTACGGCGGTGGGGAACAGCTCTGCCGTGGAGATGGACATGAAAATGTCTCTGGATATGTCCAGCATACAGGAAGCGGCCGGCATTGATGACGCGACAGCGGCTATACTGAAAGACCTGCAATTTGACATGATTGCGGACGCGGAGACGGGCGTTTACTATATGCGCCTGGGCACCCTGATGGACCTCCTGCTCGGGATGAATCTCCAAGGCACCGGCGGCATGGAGGGCACGAACCTCAGCGGACTGAAGGATACCTGGTTCAAGCTGGATGTAAACGCCATGATGGAGCAGTTTGGCGCCGGCTTGCCGGATCTGGATTCTGCGGAATTGATGCAGAACCCTTCTGTGGGCGGCATCCTGACGGAGACCCTCCGGATGATCCCGCTGACGGACAAGGACGAGGACTGGAATGCCATTCAGGCGGTGACCAACATGTTCAGCGCCCTGCTGAGCGACAAGGCCTTTGTCAAGGAAGGCGATAACTATGTCTGCACCTACGCTCTGACCATGCCGGTGGACAGCCAGTCCATGGCAATCAACTACAAGCTGACCCTCGCTATGACCGGCGAAGAGGTGACCGGCATCGCCCTGACCGCCAGCCTGGAGATGGGTACGGATAAGGTCAGCGTGGATGTGTCCGGCGACAGCAAGACCGCCCATGTGGACATGAGCCTCACCGCCGGGGATGTGTCCATGACGGTCAAGGTGGATTCCACAGAGTCCGCGATCAATATGGATATGAGCCTCAATGCGGAAGAAATGGTTTCCATGGACTACCATCTGGAAGGCACCGTGACCGCCACGGACAAGACTCCGGCCACCCAGCCCCCGGCGGACGCCCAGGTCATCGACATGAACGGCCAGATATTTGCTGTGATGCCTATTGCCGCGTAAGAGCCTGTTTCATATCTCCCGGTGCGCCGGATGGGCCGGGAATTTTTCCGTCCAGCAAGGAAAAAAGCGCGGGAATACTGGATGTATTCCGAGCATTTTTGACGCGGCTGGACGGAAAAAGACCGGTTCAGACGGTGTGCCGGGAGATTTTAAACAGGATCTAAGGGTTTCCTGAACGACGGAATCACCCTGGCGGGATGAAACGACCGCGCCGCAGAATCGCATTCAAAGCTGTTCTGCGGCGCGGCTTTTTGATCAGCAAACAAAAAAGACACGCCGGAGCATGTCTTTTGGTGCCTTCGGCCGGAATCGAACCAGCGACACGAGGATTTTCAGTCCTCTGCTCTACCAACTGAGCTACAAAGGCAAATTTCTGAGCTGGTGCGCCTGAAGGGACTCGAACCCACACGCGTTGCCGCACGAGAACCTAAATCTCGCATGTCTACCAATTCCATCACAGGCGCATCTGGGACAACATCAGCCCGATTATCATACACTTTTCCAGCGCGATTGTCAATCCCAAGATTGAAAAATTTCCGCTGGTTTGGTATACTGAAAAAACACAAACCATTTCCGGCCGATAGAGGAGGCAGTCACATGGAATCAGATATCCTAAGCCAGCTGGTGCTGCCCCTGCTTCAGTGGTTCTCCGAGCACGCCCGCACGCTGCCCTGGCGGAGCGATCCCACCCCCTACCATGTCTGGGTGTCGGAAATCATGCTCCAGCAGACCCGTGTGGCGGCAGTGCTGG
Organism: Oscillospiraceae bacterium; assembly: GCA_022793095.1. Classification (GTDB taxonomy): domain Bacteria; phylum Bacillota; class Clostridia; order Oscillospirales; family Oscillospiraceae; genus JAAWCD01. The sequence continues at coordinate 1,921 of JAAWCD010000106.1, forward strand.
ACTACTACCGGCGTTTTATGGAGGAGCTGCCCGGCCCGGCGGAGCTGGCGGCGGTAGATGAGGACCGGCTGATGAAGCTGTGGCAGGGCCTGGGCTACTACAACCGGGCCCGGAACCTGCAAAAGGCCGCCCGGCAGGTGATGGAGGAGTTTCACGGCGTCTTTCCCGGCACCTATGAGGAGATCCGATCCCTGGCCGGAGTAGGGGACTACACCGCCGGGGCCATCGCCTCCATTGCCTTCGGGCTTCCGGTTCCGGCGGTGGACGGGAATGTCCTCCGGGTGCTGGCCCGGATTCTGGGGGATGGGCGGGACATCAGCCTCCAGCAGACCAAAGACTGGGCCAGAGCCCGTTTGATGGAGGTCATTCCCCTGCAATGCCCTGGAATCTTCAACCAGGCCCTGATGGAACTGGGAGCCACGGTGTGCCTGCCCAACGGTGCGCCCCTCTGTGAGCAGTGTCCGGCGGCGGAGCTCTGCGCCGCCCGCAGGACCGGGCGGATTGGCGAGCTGCCGGTGAAGGCGGCCAAAAAGGCCCGCCGGGTGGAGGAGCGGACGGTTTTTCTGCTGTTTCACAACGGCTGCGTGGCCCTGCGGCAGAGGCCGAAGCGGGGACTGCTGGCGGGGCTTTGGGAGTATCCCAACGCGCTTCGGGGGGAGGAGCCCCTGGAAGGGTGGGGGATTTCGGTTCCGAAGCTTGCCTTTGGCGGCACAGGAAAGCATATTTTCAGCCATATTGAGTGGCACATGACCGCTCAGCTGGGGGAGACGGAGAGCGGAACCCTTCCGGACGGCTGGGTCTGGGCGAGTCCGCAGGAGCTGCGGGAGGTCTATGCGGTTCCAAATGCCTTTGACGCGTTTGCAAGGACGCTCACTTCTTTTTTTGAAGGATTGAACGGCGCTTGATTTTGCGAAGCAAACTCTGGGTGGAGCTATCCCCTTTCGGGGAAAAGAAGCAAGAGAACGTTAAATGGCGATGAATTGTGACATTTTGTAAGGAGTTGATGACATTGCGCGCGGTTGTTACCCGGGTAAAGGAAGCGTCAGTCGAGATTGAAGGCCGTGTCAACGGCGCGATTGGCCAGGGCCTGCTGGTTCTGCTGGGCGTCGGGCCGGAGGACACGGAGGTGTCCGCTGTCAAAATGGCGGACAAGGTGTGTGGACTCCGGATTTTTGAGGATGAAAACGAGAAGATGAATCTGAATCTGTCTGCGGTGGGAGGGAAGTTGTTGGTAGTCAGCCAGTTCACACTCTACGCGGACACCCGGAGCCGCCGCCCCGGCTTTTCCAGCGCGGCTAAGCCGGAGCAAGCGGTTCCGCTGTACGAACGGTTTATGTCGGAGTGCCGGGCCTTGGGCTTCCAGGTGGAGCACGGAGAGTTCGGGGCGGATATGCAGGTGTACTCCCGAAATGACGGGCCGGTCACCATTCTGCTGGAGCTGTAGCGAGGGATGTGCTGTAGCGGGGGATGTATTTATGATGATGCTTTTGGGATACCTTTTGCAGGCGGTCCAGCTGGCGGGCCTGTTCCTCTGGTGGGCCACGCCATTTACCTTTGTCTTCTGCCTGGTTTACGCGATCAAAGAGGCGGTCACGGGCGGAGAACGCACCTTTCAGCTCAGTCTGGGCGCGGCGGTCAGTCTGCTTCTGATTGCGGCGTCCTGTATGAATATTTCTTGAAAAGGAGACTCTGTTATGAAAATTCAAGCCTTTCCTGTGGGTGTCATCGGCACCAACTGCTACCTTCTGACCGACGAGTCCGCCAAGGTATGCGCCCTGATTGACCCCGGCGACAACGGCAGGTTCCTGGTGGAACAGGCCAAAGCGTCCGGCTGTGAGCTGAGCATGCTTCTGCTCACCCACGGTCATTTTGACCATGTGACCGGTATTCCGGAAATTCTGGAGGCCTGCCCTGGCCTGCCCGTCTATATCCATGAGCGGGACTATGACGAAGCGGTGTCCGGCGGCGGCTTCTCCCAGGGCATCGGCCCCATTGACTCGGTGCGGTACTACAAGGAGGGGGACACGGTGGCGCTGGGAAGCCTGAGCATCACTGTGCTGGAGACCCCAGGCCACACTCCGGGTTCCGTCACCCTGAGCGTAAACGGCGAGGCGCTGTTTACCGGTGACACCCTGTTTGCCGGGTCCTGCGGGCGGACCGACTTCCCCGGCGGGGATTATAATCAGATGCTGGCCTCCCTGGCCAGGCTGGGCCGGCTGCCCGGAGACCTGAAGGTCTACCCAGGTCACGAGGAAAGCTCCACCCTGGACCGGGAGCGGGCCGTCAACTACTATATGAAAGAAGCCCTGACAAGAGGGCTGTGAGCGCTTGCGGGGGACGGCCTGAATTTGTGCGGTGGAGGATGGCCCGGTGAGGCTATCAGGGCGTTCCTCCGATTCCCGCATGGAACGTAAAATCAGTTTGAAATTCTTTTTGCTTCTTTTTCTTTCAAGAAAAAGAAGAGAAAGGAGCGCGTCATGAAGCTCTGCCTCATCGGCCACAATTACAAATACGCGGTAGAGCAGATCATGCTCATCCTTCTGCCTGAGGAACGCCCGGAGTACACCGAGCCGGGCCCGGAGGACTCTGCCGCCTGGTCAAAGCTGTCCATCGGCCCGGCCTGGGCCACCGGGACCACGCGCCTGCGCTGGAAGGGCCGCACTGCCTCCGGCGTCTCCCGCGTCTCTGCCGCCCGCCTGGGCGAGGGGCTGAACCGGGACCGGCTGCTTCAGAGGGTGCTGGTCCAGTCCTTCTACAAGGCGGCGGTGGAGCTGCTGGGAGAGCGGCCCCCCTGGGGCTCCCTCACCGGCATCCGGCCGGCCAAGCTGGCCTCCCGGGCTATGGAGAACGGGGCCAGCGAGGCCCAAACCAGGACGCTGTTCCAGAAAACCTATTTTGTCTCCCCCTCCCGCACCAGACTGGCCTTAGCCGCCGCCAAGGCAGGCATGGAGGCCAAGGCGTCCCTCCAGCCGGAGGAGCTGTCCCTCTACGTGGGCATCCCCTTCTGTCCCACCCGCTGCGCCTACTGTTCCTTTGTCTCCGCCGATGTGGGCCGGAGCCTGAAGCTGGTGCCGCCCTTTCTGGAGGCGCTTTCCCGGGAAATTGACGCTGGGGCAGAGGCGGTCAGGCAGGCGGACATGTCCGTCCGCACGGTCTACTTCGGCGGCGGCACCCCCACTACACTGAGCGCGGAGCAGCTGGACGCCCTGATGGGGCATCTTGAGCGCCGGTTCGACCTGTCCCGCATTTCAGAATACACAGTGGAGGCGGGGCGGCCGGACACCATCACCCCGGACAAGCTGGCCGTCATCGCCGCCCACGGCGGGGACCGGGTTTCGGTGAATCCCCAGTCCATGCGGGACGAGGTGCTGGAGGCCATGGGCCGCAGCCACCGGGCGGCGGACATTTTGACCGCCTACCGGACCGTTCGGGACGCGGGAATTCCCGCGATCAACATGGACCTGATTGCCGGCCTGCCCAGGGACGATGCACAGGGGTTCCGGTACACCCTGGACACCGTGCTGGACCTGGCGCCGGAGAACGTTACCGTCCACACCCTGGCCTTGAAAAAGGGGGCCCGGCTGATGATGGAGCGGCAGGGCCTGCCCAGTGGGACGGAGGTGTCGGCCATGCTGGATTACGCGTGGAGCCGCCTGGCGGCGGCGGGCTACCGGCCATACTACCTCTACCGGCAAAAGTACATGTCCGGGGCCCTGGAAAACGTGGGCTGGTGCAGGCCAGGGTTTGAGGGGCTGTATAATATCTGCATCATGGAGGAGCTTCACACCATTCTGGCCCTGGGCGGCGGCGGGTCCACCAAGCTGACGGACCCCGCTGGCGGCAAGGTTATCCGGATGGCCAATCCCAAATACCCTCTGGAATACATCAACCGGATTGAAACGGTGATTGCGGACAAAGCCGCCCTGGTGGAGTTTCACCGGCAGCAGGATATCTCTTGAAATTTCCACAGAAATCCGCTATACTACAGATGGGAGCAGGAAACCCCGTACCACCTGAAAGGAGGATTTAACTATGATTTCATCTCTGTCTCGAAAAACAATCCGGCGGATCGTCCCGGCGCTGCTCTGCTTCGCGCTGCTGACCGGCCTCTTTGCCGGGAGCGCCGGAGCGCTCTCCAGCGTGACCGCCCAGCTCCGTCCGGATCTGAAGATTGTCATTGACGGCAGCACCAAAACCTTTTACAACGTCAACGCCCAGCAGGTCCACCCCATTCTCTACAACGGCACCACTTATCTGCCCGTGCGGGCCATAGGGGAGCTGATGGGGAAGGTGGTGGACTGGAATCAGACCACCAAAACCGTTACCTTGGGCGGCGTCCGCACCATGCCGCCCACCACAGGCACCCCCAGCACCTCCACCGCTGTGCAGACCATCACCGCCGAGCTGCGGGACGACTTCACTGTCATTGTGGACGGACGGATCCGGACCTTTGCCGACGTGAATGGAAAGACCGTCTACCCCTTGCTCTACAACGGTTCCACCTATCTGCCCGTGCGGGCCATAGGGGAGCTGATGGGGAAGGTAGTGGACTGGAATCAGGACACCAAGACCGTCACTATGGGCGGCGGACAGGTGACGGACGCAGACACCTTCTCCGGCAACGGCGTCATCAACGTGGAGGACGCCAAGAACAAGGCGCTGGCCCACGCCGGTCTGAGCGTCGGGCAGGTCACCTTTACCAAGCAGAAGCTGGAATGGGATGACGGAAAGCAGATTTATGAAATCGAGTTCCACACCAGCGACAATAAGGAATATGATTACAAGATCGACGCTGTGAACGGCAAGATTCTCAGCTACAAGTACGACGCGCCCTCCGGCGGCGGCTCCGCCACCCCGGCTATCACCCAGACGCAGGCGCGGGAAACCGCTCTGGCCAGGGTGCCCGGCGCGTCGGCCACCCATGTGTCCAAGCTGAAGCTGGACTGGGAGGACGGATACCTCATTTACGAGGTGGAAATCATTTACCAGGGAATGGAATACGAGATTGAAATTGACGCCTCCACCGGCATCATCATCAAATTTGAATCCGAGTCGATCTATGACTGATCTCCCGCTTTCCTGAAAGAAAGCGGGGCAAAGAACTTCAAACTGGTTCTACCGGCAGACTGGCGAAGGAACACAGTTTGAAGTTCTTTTGTCTCTTTCCCTGAAAGGGATGGACTCCACTTCAAGAAAAGACAGAAAGAGGATACTTATGTACAGTTTTAAGAACGATTACTCCGAGGGCTGCCATCCCCGCATTCTGGAGGCACTGACCCGAACCAACCTGGACCAGACTGTGGGCTATGGCTGCGACGGGCACTGTGAGCACGCCGCAGCGCTCATCCGGCAGGCCATCGCCTGCCCGGACGCTCAGATTCATTTCATCTCCGGCGGCACCCAGACCAATCTGCTGGCCGTTTCCGCCTGTCTCCGGCCCTACCAGGGAGTGATTTCCGCCGCTGCCGGCCACATTGCCGGACACGAGTCCGGGGCAATCGAGGCCACAGGCCATAAGGTGCTCACCATCCCCGCCCCCGAGGGCAAGCTCACCCCTGACTTAATCCGGCAGGTGTGCGACGCCCATCAGGAGGAGTACTGCCCCCAGCCGGGCATGGTCTACCTCTCCGACGCCACCGAGCTGGGCACCGTCTATTCCAAGGCGGAGCTGAGCGCGATTTCCGCCTGTTGCCGGGATTTGGGCCTGTTCCTCTTCCTGGACGGGGCCAGAGTCGCCCAGGCCATGGCGGTCAGTGACCTCACTCTGGCGGATATCGCCGCCCTGACGGATGCCTTCTCCATCGGCGGCACCAAAAACGGCGCGCTTCTGGGCGAGGCTCTGGTACTGGTTCACCCGTCCCTTCACCCCCACTTCCGCACCCTGCTCAAGCAGCGGGGGGGCATGCTGGCCAAGGGCCGGATACTGGGCATCCAGTTTGAAGTGCTCTTCCAGGACGGACTTTACGATGAGCTGGGCCGTCAGGCGGTGGAGCGGGCGGACCGGCTTCAGAGCGGCCTGAAGGCCCTGGGCTACCCCATGTATGTGGAATCCCCCACCAATCAGATTTTCGTCATCCTCACGCAGGAGCAGCTGGCCCGGTTCCAGGAGTTGTGCCTGTTCGAGGTGCAGGAGGTTCTGGCGGACGGCCGGACCGCCATCCGGCTGTGCACCTCCTGGGCCACCCCGGTGGAGGCGGTGGACGGACTGCTGGACGCTCTGAGCAGCCGGTAAGGGCGCTACGGCGGTCCGTAGATTCAGAGAAACCCACATCCGTCGTCAGTGGTTCCCTAGTTCTTTTTCTTGAAAGAAAAAGAACCAAAAAGAACTTCAAGCTGTGTCCTGCCGCCCATTTCCGGTAGAACCAGCTTGAAGTTCTTTTGCCTACTTTTCTTTCAAGAAAAGTAGGGCGTACTCTTCCGGGGTGTTGACGTTTTGAAGCACCCGGTCCAGGTCCCAGCCGGGCAGGTCCGCTTCCTCTGCCCAGCGCACGTCAACCCGCTCCAGCAGGGCCCGGCAGGACCGCCGCCCTTCGTCCAGGCACGCTTCTGCTGCGCTTAGGCAGCTCCGCCGGTACACCCCGAACAGCGGCTCCATTCCGCCGTCCCGCCGCCGGATGACGCAGGCGTCCCCATCTCCCAGCCGCCGGACCAGCTCCAGCGCCAAGGCCTGATCTCCAAAGGGCAGATCCGTGGCCGTCAAAAACACGGTCTCCGCCTCTGTCCGCCGGAAGGCGGTTTCCAGCCCCGCCAGAGGCCCCTGCCCAGGCCGCAGGTCCACCAGCTCCAGCGCTTCCCCAACGGGGAACCGCCCGGCTTCGCCCACCGAAACCGCCACATCAAAGTTCTGCCGGTAAACCTCCGTCAAATGGCTCAGCATGGTGCCATTCCCGAAGGGCAGGCCGGCCTTGTCCCGGCCCATGCGGGAGGAGCGCCCCCCCGCCAGTATCACTGCCAGCGTCCTCATAAGCCGCTCACCAGCCCCATACAGCGGCTCACCAGCGCGGCGGCCTCCGCCCGTGTAGCCAGACCCTGGGGCAGGAACGAGCCACCGCTGCCCTCCATCAGACCGCCGGTCCGGAGCGTCCGCACCGCCTCCTGTGCCCAGGCGCTCACCTGGTCCTGGTCGGCAAAGGGCAGCCCGCCCACTTGAGCCAGCACCCCGTCTTCCAGCGCCAGGAAGCGTGCCAGAGTAACCGCCATCTGTTCCCGCGTGATGGGCTCCTCCGGCGCAAAAACGCTGTCACTCAAACCGGTGACAATCCCGTTTTCCACCGCCCAGGCCACATAGGGGGCGTACCAAGCGTCCTCTGCCACATCGGTAAAACCGGTGCTTCCAATGTTGGCCGTCACACCGGCCAGCCGGCCCAGCACCGTGACAAACATGCCGCGTGTCAGAGTGCCTTCAGGCCGGAACAGCCCGTCCGCGCCCTGGAACAGCCCGGCGGCAGCGGCGTTGGCAATGACCTCCGCCGCCCAATGGTCTTCCGGCACATCTGAGAACGCCGGGGCTTTCCCGCTTCCCACCGCGCCGCCTTCCAGGGTGAGAACCATGTCCTCTTCCATGGTTCGCCCGGCCTGGTCTACCACCGCGCTGGCGGGAATGGTCAGAACGTCCCCGGCTTTGGCGCCCTCCAGGGTGACCACCAGCCGGCTGCCCTCCACCGCTGCGGAGACCGTTCCGCTTGTGACCTGAATTCCGGACAGATTTCCCAGCTGGACCGGCTCGTCAAAGCACACTGTCACCTTCCCAGCGCCCTCCGCCCGAACGGCTGTCACCTCCGGCGCGTCCAAGTCCACCCAGAAGGTCATTTTGCTGTTGCCCGGTTCCGTGGCCGGAGAACAGATCACAATGCCGGAGTTTTCTCCCGTTCGCCGGGAAACCAACGCGTTCTCCGCGGCGTTCGGGTCCGGCGAACCATAGCGGAAAAGCCCCACTTGAAAAGAAAGCTCGGTGCCCTTCAGATGGAGATATCCCTGATCGGTAAGCACGGAAAAAATCATGTCATAAAGGTCCTGCTGTCCCTGCCCCAGGGCCCCGTACCCAGGCAGAAACTCCGCCGCCGCTTCTTTAGCCCAGTACATCCGCGCCCCAAAGCGGCCCCCTTCTCCAGTGGCCGCCATGTTGCCCGCCAGCCGGGACTCCGCGTCCTGGTCCACAGAGTATAGGATGATACCGTCCGCCGCCCGGTAGCCCTGAACCTCCTCGCTGCTCTCGAAGTCTCCCCGGCCGGTCCGGTATTCCAGCACAATCTGTTCCGGATAGTTGGGATCTGAGGCGGGATTCTCCAGATAATAGATAAAAGCCTCCCCCCGTTCCTTCTCCTCGCGGGTGGCCCCGGAAAGGGTGGTCAGGGTGTAATACCCCTCCGTTGTGATCTCCCGCACGTTGCCGCTGTCAAGCCACTTGCCGTAGGTGTAGGCCGCCCAGCCGTGGATGTTCTGAGGCACCATGCTTTGATTGCACATCAGGGTCCAGGTGCCCATGGTGCCCATGGTCAAATCATAATAAGAATAGTAATCCGGAAAGCCCAGCATGTGGCCCAGCTCGTGGGTCACGGTGCCAAGCTCCGGCAGGAGGATGTTCTCGCCTCCATCCGTGGTCACAACCACCGGCTCCAGAAGCAGCTCACTGGAAAACTGCTGTATGTACCGCTTCTGTACTCCGGAACGGAAAAAGGTGGGGCCCCAGCTGATATAATAGCTCTGATGGGGCCACAAAATGTCGCTCCAATCCCCGGTCATGCCGCTGTACCAGAGGTTCACACAGTCGATCTCTTCCATGCCCTGCTCGTGGGCCAGGGAGTTGAGGCGGAAATACACCTCGTGGTCCAGCTCATTCATCCGGGTGTTATAGTCGTTGGAGTAAAAGCAGGTGCTGTCCGTCCAGACGTGGCTGGCCAGCTCCACAGAGGACAGGCGGCAGTGGATTTCCAGCCGTCCGTCGCTCCGCCGGACCGCCCTGGCCTCCGTGTGCTCACAGATGCCCACCAGCTCGCCGCCCTCCAGCCACACATGGCCGTCCACCTGACCGTCCAGCCGGCAGCAGGCCAGCTCCGGCACCTGGACCACATTGTCCGTGCGCTGGTCCCCCTCGTAGACCCGGATGGCCCGGACGTGCCGCAGGTAGCCTTCCGGATTGTCCATGGAAAGAGGCTCGAAATAGGACCGGCTTTTGCTGAGCTGAATAGAGCTCTGGGCGTCATTCAGAAATAGGGCCTGAATTTGCAGCTGCCCGAAGGACTGCTGGCTGTAATAATCGGACACAGACCGGTTGGTTCCGTCAAAGGTGAGCTTCATCAGCTCACCAACCGTCCGTCCGCCGTAGCCCGCGGGCGTCCAGTCCACGAACTCCGGCTCGTCCTGAAACCGCACCGCGGCCACCAGCACATTCCGGACGCCGGTGATACCCTCCCGGCCGGGGTCGTTCAGCGAGGGGAACAGGCTGCTGGCTCCCTCCTCGGAGATCACTGTCCCCTGGCTCATCTCCTCCTCGTCAGCGGGCTCCTCCTGAAAGAGCCCCGACAGAAGATAGACGGCGGTTTCCTCCTCCGCCGCCCAGGCCGGGGGCAGCAGTCCCGTGAGCATGACGGCGGTGAGCAGCAGTGCGAAAAAGCGATGTTTCATGATACAGTCCTTCCAGCTTTCAAGCGAGCGTTTGTGTTCTGATGGTCAACATAATCCTATTGTACTATGCTTTTTCCAATCCAGCAATAGGACTTTGGAAAAATTCCTCCATTTACCACAGAAAAGGGGCGGCGGAGCGCGGTTTGGGATTGAAAATCATCCGGCAGATCGCAGAGCGGTATGGAAATCTGTTCGATACGGAGTACGGGGATGATTATTATAGAGTGACCGTGCCGCTCTCCCTCCGTCAGCCCCGCAAATCGGAGAATTTCATGCTGACTTCCTCCAGCCGGTCCGTCAGGGCCAGCTTCGTTACCCGCTCCATCGCCTCCACATAAAGTATATCGGAGAGAGGAATCCTGCGTTGGCCCTTGGTGGTTGGCAGCAGGATTTCTTTTTTCTCGCAGAAGGTTTTGCGGCAGGATAGCGGGGCCTCCCGGAGCTGTTCTGCCTGGAGGGGCTTTGCCAGATACCGGGCGGCGGCAACCTCGTAGCCCCGCGGAGCCATTTCCCGGTTGGTTGACATGAAAATGATGGCGGGCTATGGCTTCATCATTGCAAACAGCGATGTGCAGCTGCGGGCTTGGATTTTCTGGCTTGGCGTGGTCCTCCTGGGTCATGTTCTCCGCCCATTATACTACGGATTTCCTGGGAAGCTGGAGAGAAAACGCCTCGAATCTCAAATCAAAAATTATTTCAAAAAAACCTTTGTCCCTTTCTGCATAATGTGGTAGAATAAATTTGATATGAATTGAAACAGCCTGATCGGGAGAGAGGATGGAAGGGATGGCCTCAGGGCGTCCCGCTGAGAGATGAAACGAATCGGATTTGACAACGAAAAGTATCTGGCTACCCAGTCCGAGCACATCATGGAA
>JAAWCD010000124.1 GCA_022793095.1 Oscillospiraceae bacterium
AATCTGCGGGAGATTTTCGGCAGTGAGATTGCTGGTATCCCCACCGAAACTGTTCTGGCGATCACACAGGCCCAGGTTTGGGGCGGCGGAGCAATTTTGTGACGATCCCTCTTAACGTAAAAAAGTAAAGCGGAAGGACAAGGCCCAACTTGGGCCTTGTCCTCTTTTCATATTTGCTTATTTACCAGGGCCAGCCAAGTCGATCAGCGGATGGGATTTTTACGAATTCAGCTTGCATCATTTTTATGATTATCTATTTTTCTATTATTGCATTGTTGCAAATTGTTAATCTAAAAGAGAAATAAGGAATATCGATTTATTATACCATGAATTTTTGTGCCTTACAAGGGCTCGCGTCGTCTTGTATCCTTTGAAATATCAACATATAAGCCGGTATATGACGGTCCAAAATTATCCCTGTTAGTACCAAAAAAGTATCACAGTTTAGGCCCATAAAGCCTCGCCCGGTCATTGGTAACGAATACCCGGATCATGTCAATGAACCAGTCCGAATCAGTGGGCCGGTTGTTTTCGTCCTTTACCGTACCAGCCCCGCCGATAATGCCCTTGTCCGCCATCTTGATGATCGTAGGCTGCACGTAACTTGGCATTTCGGAAATTTTGTTGTAGCGCACGGGTTTAACCTCACTTTCCTTTAAGTGCAGCCCTGGTTATCACCGGCAGTGTCAGGAAGTGAGCAAATCAAGGCAAGAAAGTTTCCATAGTGGAAAATCCGCCAAAGCATCCACAGTGTGTTATGGCTGCAGAGCAACAGCGGAGGGTGACCCGATTATCTGTCCTGCGGAAGCCATCGTTGATTTGATGGACAAAAAGGATGGCTTCTACCAGAGCAATGATTTTGAGGAAACGATGCAAGCTAGATGCGTGTGCATCAGTTTGAGATAGGCGCCTATTATTATGAAACCCTGCGGGAAGCTGGAACCGGCGTGGAGGTGTCCGCTGATGCGGAATGTGTGGATATTTTTCGTTCCTTTGGGTATATGGACTTCTCCAAATATGAAAGAACGCAAAATGCATACACAAATGTATACACAGAGGAAGATATCGAGGCTGACGAGCGAGAATACCTTCAGGAGCGGTATTGCTGCTCGTTATGCCAAAACCTCAGATGCCTTTATCGCTTCGGTACACGTTCGTTGTATCGCTATTTGGCCGCTATTCGTGCCTAACTCGAGTAGACACTATCTAGGTCTCATATTGGCAAAATACACAAAGGAAAAGGCGGCAAACTAGTTATTTTTTACAGAAAGCATTCCGAATATGCAATAAAGGAACTTAAATATCAAGAAATATGACTTATAGGAAATCGACATATATTTCGAGCACACCACTTAATTTACAGATTCTCATCAAGTAATTTATAATCTCCATTAGCGAGCGCAATAAGTCAAAGAGCAAAAAATGCGGAACTCTTGGGCTTATTGCAATATTGAGTATGGAGAGGAGAACCGCAATGAAAAAAGCTTCCCGTCGTATTGCCGCCCTCTTAGCCGCATCGCTGTTTCTGGCGCTTCTGGCAGGATGCGGGGCATCGGATGGCAAGACCCACCTGATCTTTCAGATTTGGGATGTGTACCAGCGCCCTGGTATGGAGGCCATGTGCGACGCCTACACCGCAAAGCACCCAGACGTGGTCATTGAGGTGCAGGTCACCAGCTGGAACGAGTACTGGACCAAGCTGGAGGCCGCCGCAGAGAGCAACACCATGCCGGACATCTTCTGGATGCACACCAACCAACTGCTTTACTACGCCGATTTCGGAATGCTGGCGGATGTTACAGATCTCTATGACGATGTGGAACCCAACTATTATGAGAACCACTTCTCTGAGATCTCCCGCAGCAATGCTAGTGGTTCTGATGGGCGGATGTACGGAGTACCCAAGGACAAGGACACCGGACTGCTGGTTTATAATAAAGAGATGTTCGATCAGGCCGGTGTGGCCTACCCCACGGACGACTGGACTTGGGAGGACATGGCTGACGCCTCTCAAAAGATCTACGACGCTACCGGGAAATATGGTCTCATGGCTTACAACGACGACCAGCTGGGCTACTGGTGTTTTGCTTATCAGGCCGGGGGCCACATCCTCACCGCCGACCGCACCCAGGCTGGTTACACCAATCCCGGCTCCTCCAAAGGGATCGAATTCTACGTGAATATGCAGAAAGGGGACTGGTGTCCCGACCAGACCTATTTTGCCGAAACCGCCCCCAGCATCGCCTTTTTCTCTGAGCAAGGAGCTATGTACCTGGAGGGTACCTGGAACCTTCCCCAGCTCATGGAGAACTACCCTAAATTGAGGGGTAAATGGGATCTAGCAAAGCTCCCGAAATGCGCTGATCCCATTGAGGATGGCGAGAGTCTGGACAAGGACGGCCGGGCCACCATGTCCAACGGACTGTGCTATTCCACGGCCGCCCACGGCAAGACCCGTGAGCTTGCCCTGGATGTCATGAAGTTCTTCGGCACCGAGGAGGCTCAGGCCATTGCCGGCTCCTACGGCGCGGCCATCTCCGCTTACATCGGCACCGAGCAGACCTATTTCGACGCCTTCGAGAAGGCGGGCTATGACCTGAATCTTCAGGTCATTCAGGACCAGTTCGACTACAGTATTCAGCTCATCAACAACGCGGCCCGTCCCAAGTGGAAGCCCCTGGTACTTACCGAGCTGAACAAGGCGTACAACGGACAGTCTGATATCAGCACTGTTCTGGCCAACATGGAGAAAATCGTGGACGAGACCACGGCTTCCAACCTGGCTAACGCCAGCTACTATCAATAACGAGAGGAGGGTACCAGGATGAATAACAAACTGTCCGTCGCCGCGCGGCGTGAAGAAAATTGGGGCTGGATCATGGTGGCCCCCACCATCATCGGCCTGATTGTCCTGAACATCTGGCCCTTTATCCAGACGCTGTACACCAGCTTCTGTGAGCATTTGGGCTTCGGCCACTACAAATTCGTGGGTATTCAG
>JAAWCD010000107.1 GCA_022793095.1 Oscillospiraceae bacterium
CGCTGGATGGGCCGGAATTTTTTCGTCCGGCAAGGAAAAAAGCGCAGGAATACTGGATGTATTCCGAGCATGTTTGACGCGGCTGGACGGAAAAAGGCCGGTTCAGACGGTGTGTCAGGAGATTTTGAACAGGCTCTAAGGCGAATTTCCGGTAGAATCAGTTTGAGGTTCTTTGTCAAACCACCGCACGCAGGGCCCCCTTATCATGTCCATGCCGCAGAAATTCCCTTACTCCTTCTTGAAATTGGGGTCCAGCAGCATATTCCGCACCGCGCTCACCATATGCTCCTTGGCCACACACTGGTCAAACCGCACCTGCTTGGTCTTCAGCGCGTTCAGCGGCGCAGGCACCGGCAGGCCCGTCTTGCCGGAAAGCTGGTCCAGCAGGTCAATCCCCTTGGCCAGCTTCGCTTCCCCCAGAGCCACAAGCACGCTGTCGCAGAATTTGAACGGGCTCGCCGTGGACGCCACCAGGGCCGGGGTGCTGTCTCCGGTCCGCTCCCGGTACTGCTCCAGCACGTTCCAGGCCACGGCGGTATGGGTATCCAGCAGGTACTCCCGCTCCTTCCACACCGTTCCGATGGTGGCCAGGGTGGCCGCGTCGTCGCAGAAGCCAGCCGCGAAATGCTTGTCCAGCCCCCGCTTGATCTCCTCAGTCACCTCATAGCGGCCATGCTCCGCCAGAATATCCATGTAGCCCTTCACCAGCTTGTCATTCCCGAAGGACAGGCTGTACAGCAGCCGTTCCAGGTTGGAGGAAATCAGAATGTCCATGGAGGGCGACATGGTTTGATGGAAGGGCCGGTTCCGGTCGTACACGCCGGTGCTCAGAAACTCCGTCAGCACGTTGTTGGCGTTGGAGGCACAGATCAGCTTCTGGAAGGGCACGCCCATCTGCTTGGCGTAAAATGCCGCCAGAATGTTGCCGAAGTTGCCTGTGGGCACACAGACATTGATGGAGTCGCCGTTCCGGATGGCCCCGTTCTTGATGAGGTCGCAGTAGGCAGAAACATAGTACACCACCTGGGGCAGCACCCGGCCCCAGTTGATGGAGTTGGCCGAGGACAGGAACCACCCCTGTTCCGCCAGCTCCGCCCGGAGCTCCTCATCGGAAAACAGGCGCTTGACGCCGGATTGGGCGTCGTCAAAGTTGCCCTCTACCGCGCAGACCCCCACGTTGTTCCCCGCCTGGGTCTTCATTTGCAGCTCCTGGATTTCCGAAACCCCGTCCTTGGGGTAAAAGACCAGAATCTTCGTCCGGCTCACGTCCCGGAAGCCCTCCAGAGCGCCCTTTCCAGTGTCGCCGGAGGTGGCGACCAGAATACAGGCGTTTTTCTTTTCATCCGCCTTCCGCAGAGAAGCCGTCAGCAGATGGGGCAGCAGCTGAAGCGCCATGTCCTTGAAGGCGCAGGTGGGGCCGTGCCACAGCTCCAGTATGTGGGTGCTGTCGTCCACCTGCCGGACCGGGGCGATGTCCAGATGGTCAAACCGGCTGGTCCCGTAGGCGGCTTCCACGAAGCGGGTCAGCTCCATCACGCCGAAGTCCTCCAGAAAGCCGTTGAGCACATAAACGGCCCGCTGCTGATAGGACATGTTGGTCATATCGTTCAGCACGCCGGAGGGGAGCCGGGGCAGAACGGCGGGGGTGAAAAGCCCCCCTTCCCGGCTCAGGCCCTGGACAATGGCCTGGGCCGCGGTGTATTTCAGATTTCTGTCTCTTGTGCTTACATAATACATACTTGGCTCACGATCCTCATTAAATTATCAAAGAAGATGCCGCGGAGCAGGTCTTCCCTGTAATTGCGCCGCAGCAGTCCTTCCCAAAGCCGTTCCCAGTCCCAAACGCCGGAGTAGCCCGCGGGGGCGCGGTCAATGCCGTCCCAGTCGCTTCCCAGCGCCAGCGTGTGCTCGCCGCCCAGGTCCAGGAAATGTTCCATGTGGGCGATAAGCTGGTCTTCTGTGACCGGCTCCTCTCCCAGAAAGGCGGTGTACAAATTCAATCCTACAACTCCGCCATTCTGTATTATGGCAGTAAATTGCTCATCGGTCAAGTTCCTTGTGTGAAAATAGGCAGTTCTGCTGTTGGAATGGCTCGCCATCACCGGTTTTTCCGACATTTCGACCACATCCCAGAAGCCAGCGTCGGATAAATGTGACACATCCACCAGAATTCCCAATTTCTGCATGCGCTCCACAAAGGCCCGGCCCTGGGCGGTGAGCCCCTGTTCCGGCTGGCCGCGGTGGGACCCGGCCAGGGAATTGGCGTGGTTCCAGGTGAGATTGACCGCCCGGACGCCCAGGGCGAACGCCTCGTCCAGGCGGTGGAGGGAGCAATCCAGCAGCTCGCCCCCCTCCACCGAGAGGAAGGCGGCCGCCTGGTTTTGGGCGAAGGCGGCTTGGGCTTCCGCTCCTGTGCGGCAGAAGGCCAGGCGGCCCTTGAGCCGGTCCACTTCCCTCAGAAAGGTCTGGTACTGAGCGTCAAAGCGGGCTTTGGAGGACTCCTCCCGCTGTCCGGCGCTGTCCCAGAAGATGGCGAAGAATTGGGCCAGAGGGGACAGGGCTTGCGTCCGGTCCAGGTCCCAGGGGCCGCCGGTGCCGGAAAAATGGCTGCCGGGCTGGGACTGGCAGCGGGAAATGGTGTCACAGTGGGCGTCAAAAACAGGGATGGGCATGGGGATTCCTCCTTTTTCTCTTCTTTTCTTGAAAGAAAAGAAGCAAAAGAACTTTAAACTGGCATACATGTCCGGTAGAACTGGTTTGAAGTTCTTTTTGGTTCTTTTTCTTTTAAGGAAAAGAACTAAAACGCGTTTTCATAATATGAGATTTCCGGCTGTCTTGTGCTGGTCCCCTCCGGGGCGCTGACCTCCGCCACGTCAAACCGGGGCTGGAGGGGTGAATTAGTCTCTGCCAGATAGTATTCCGCCGTGGTTCGGACGCGCCGCTGCTTCCGGGCGTCCACAAACTCCCTGGGCTGGGCGAAGGCCCCGCTCTTCCGGAGCTTCACCTCCACAAAGGCCAGAATGTCCCCCTTGGAGGCGATCAGGTCAATCTCCCCGAACCGGCAGCGGTAGCCGGAAGCCAGCAATGTGTACCCTCTGGCCTGGAGATAGCTGGCTACCTGGGCCTCACCCCAGCGGCCCAAGTCTGTTTTGTTCATTGTCTGCCCCTCTTGCCGCCTCCGCGGCCTCCCACTTCTTCAAAAACGTCCTCCGATGGGCCGGGCAGGGCCCGAACTCCTTTAAACGCTCATAGTGAAGCTTCGTCCCATACCCTTTGTGCTGTTCAAAGGCATACTGCGGATAGGTTTTCGCCAGCTCCTCCATGTACCGGTCCCGGCTTACCTTCGCCAGAATCGACGCCGCCGCGATGGAGGCCGATTTCCCGTCCCCCTTCACTACCGTCTCATGGGCCAGCGTAATCCTGTACCGGGTCCCGTGGTCCCGGTTGCCGTCAATCAGGGCGTAATCCGCCTGGGGATTCAGCGCCTGAATCGCCCGCTCCATGGCCAGCATCCGGGCATTGAGAATGTTCATCCCGTCAATCTCCGCCGCTGTCACCGAGGCCACCGCCCAGGCCGCGGCCTGTTCCCGAATCTGGCCGTACAGCGCGTCCCGCCGCTTGGGCGTCACCCGCTTGGAGTCGTTCAAATAGGGCAGCTCCAGCCCCGGCGGCAGAATCACCGCCGCCGCGTACACGTCCCCGGCCAGCGGTCCCGCTCCCGCCTCGTCCACGCCGCAAACCAGGGCGTGGCCCGCTGAAAAGCAGCGGTTCTCAATCTCCCACAGGCTCATTCCGCTTCCTCCTGTTCCAGTTCCTCCGGCGTTTCCAGTGTAAAGCGTCCTAGCTTGCCACCTCGAAACTCGTCCAGCAGCACCTTCGCCATCCGGTTCAGGTCCACTTCGCCGCCGGAGATGAGAAAGCCCCGCTTCCGGGCCGCCAGCTCCAGCACCTCCCAGCCCTCGAAGGTCTCAGGCACGGCAATCTTATACCGCTCCTCCACCGCCTTGGGATACCGCCGGGCCAGCAGGTCCATCAGACTGCATGCCAGGCCCTCCGCATCCATGATTTCATCCTTAACGGCTCCCGTATAGGCCAGGTGCAGGCCCACCCTCTGGTCCTCGAACTTCGGCCACAGAATGCCCGGCGTGTCCAGCAAATCCAAGCTTGGGTCCACGTTCACCCACTGCTTGCCCCGGGTCACGCCGGGACGGTTGCCCGCCTTGGCCGACTTCTTCCGGGCCACCTGATTGATCAACGTGGACTTGCCCACATTGGGCACCCCCACCACCATGGCCCGGATGGGACGGCCCACCTGGCCCTTCTGCGCGTAGGCCTCCAGCTTGTCCTTTAACAGCAATCTGGCTGTACTGGAAAACTGCTTTACACCGTTTCCCGTCTTGGAATCTGTCTCCATCACCAGCGTTCCCTGGGCCTTGAACCACTCCCCCCAGCGCCGGTTCAGATTCGGGTCCGCCTGGTCCGCGCGGTTCAATATAATGAGCCTCGGACGGCCCGCCGTCAGCTCGTCCAGGTCCGGGTTGCGGCTGGAAATCGGGATGCGGGCGTCGATTACCTCCGCCACCAAATCCACCAATTTAATATCTTCCGCCATTTGACGGCGGGTTTTTGTCATATGGCCGGGAAACCATTGAATATTCATTGTTCGCAACCTCCTCACGCTTTCTTGAAAGAAAGCTTAGCAAAGAACTTCAAACTGGTTCTACCGGAAATCTGGTATGAGAACGCAGCTTAACGTTCTTTTGGTTCTTTTCTTTCAAGAAAAGAACACGCTTTCTTGAAAGAAAGCTTAGCAAAGAACTTCAAACTGGTTCTACCGGAAATCTGGCATGAGACCGCAGCTTAAAGTTCTTTTTGGTTCTTTTTCTTTCAAGAAAAAGAACTAAGAAATCGTTAAGAAAAATCTCGGGAGAATCTTCCGTTTTTCATGATAGTATCTCCTCAATCACTTTGCAAAGGAGTTATGCAATCATGAGTTTTACCGCCTTAAAAGCCGTCGCCCTGCTGTCCATGCTGTGGGACCACGTGACCGCCACCTGGCCGCTTGGTTCCTGGATTTGGGAGCACTTCTTCCCCACCGCACCGGAGCTTCCCGCCCTGGCGGTCACTTTCAGCCGGACAACCGCCTTTCTGGGCCGCATCGCCGCCCCGATTTTCCTCTTCTGCATCGCCAACGGCTTCCTTCACACCAAAGACCGGAAGCGCTACGCCCTGCGGCTGCTGGTGTTCGCGGTCCTCGCTCAATTCCCCTACTATCTGGCCAACCGGGTCTGGATGGGAGGCCAGCTTTCCTTCTGGGAGGCGGAGCTGAACATCATCTTCACACAGCTTCTGGGCCTCATCGCCCTCACCCTCTGGGAACAAGGGCAGGAAAAGCACTGGGGCCTGGGCGCGTTGGGCGCCGCGGCGGTTTACCTTCTGGCGGAAATCGTGCCCGTGGAGGGCGGCGGGAGGTACATCCTGTTCATCCTGGCCTTCTACCTGACGCGGGATTGGGCGGTTTGGAAACGGGCCCTGCTTTGGCTGGCGCTGCTCCCCCTGACCCGGTACAGCTGGACCTGGGAAATCATCACAACCGCAATGGACGGGTCGCTGGATGGCCGGTGGCTCTACCTCTACATCCTCAATGTGTTCGGGCCCTATCTCGGGGTGATGCTCACCTTCGCCTACAACGGGAAAAAGGGCGCAGAGCATCCAGCGTGGAAGTATCTGTGGTACGGTTTTTACCCCGCTCATTTGCTGGTGCTGGGGTTGGTTGGGGGATAGCGTCCCGGCCAACCAAAAGCTTCTCCTTGATTTCCTCGGAGATTGTGGCATACTCGATTTTCCATGCCTTCGGGTGTGGCGCAGGGACGCTCACAACATGTCCTTTCGGGACGGTGGGCGTCCCTTTTTATTTGCCGAGCTCCTCATCTATCTTCTGGTTCAGCCAGGCCGTTTTACCGATTCCCTTCTCCCGCAGCCATTCATTGAACTTCTCCATCTTTTCCCGTTCGATTTCGACCGCGAAAAGCTTGAACTCCTTGCGCCTGTTTCTGAAGTACTCCGCTCTGCTTTCTGAAGCCAAATCGCCACCTCCTTGTTGCTAGAATCATACTATCAGGTATCTAGTAAATTGTCAAGCGAATACGGGAGCGTTTTCATAAAATCTGTCAAACGACAGCAAAAAGGAGCGGCAAATCTGCCGCTCCCTTTTTCCGCTTACAGAGCTTCCTTGACCTTGGCGGCCTTGCCCACGCGGTCGCGCAGGTAATACAGCTTCGCCCGGCGCACCTTGCCCTTCCGGACCAGCTCCACCTTCTCCACGCTGGGAGAGTGAAGGGGGAACACCTTTTCCACGCCCACGCCGTAGGAAATGCGGCGCACGGTGAAGGTTTCCTCAACACCGCCGTGCTTCTTGCAGATAACGGTGCCCTCGAAGACCTGAATCCGCTCCTTGTTGCCTTCCTTAACCCGGATGTGCACCCGAACGGTGTCGCCCACGTTGACCTTGGGCGGCTCAGCCTTCATGTTCTGCTGTTCCAGAACTTTGATGAGATCCATACTGATTTCCTCCTAAATATAGGCGTTCTTGCGTCCTTTTACGCAGGCGCAGAGGACCGCCCTTTTTCAGACTGAAACAGTTTACCACATCTTTTTCCCAATTGCAAGGCTTTTGTCGTTTATAAATCAAACTTTATATAAAAGTTACCTTTACATTCTGCTTTTCCTGTGCTAGAATACTTCCATCTGTAAAAAAGTTCAATGAATACGAAAGAAGGTTCTCAATGACAAATTCTATGACCGAAGGCAAGGTGTGGAAACTCATCCTGCTCTTTACCCTGCCGATTATGGCAGGAAATTTTTTGCAGCAGCTCTACAGCACCGTGGACAGCATCATCGTGGGCAACTTCGCCGCCCACGGCCAGGATGCCCTGGCCGCTGTCGGCACCTGCACCCCCGTGACCTTCCTGTTCATCGCCATCGCCATGGGCATGAGCGCCGGAGCCTCCATCCTGGTCTCCCAGTACTTCGGAGCCAGGCAGATGGACGAGCTGCGCCGGGCTGTGTCCACCTCCCTCATTCTCCTCACCGGCATGGGCCTGGTCTTCTCCATCGTGGGCGGCGTCATCGCCCGGTGGGTTCTCCTCAACCTGCTCAACGTGCAGGACTACCTGCTGGCGGACGCCACCGCCTACTTTGCCATCTACTGCTTCGGACTGGTGTTCCAGTTCATCTATAACATCGTCTCCTCCATCCTGCGGGCCCTGGGCGACTCCAAGGCCACCCTCTACTTTTTGCTGGTCTCCTCCGTGACCAACATCATTCTGGACCTGCTGTTCGTGGCTGTCTTCCATTGGGACGTGCCCGGCGTGGCCATCGCCACCGTCATTTCTCAGGCCCTGTCCGCCGCGGTCAGCCTCTTCTACATGTTCAAAAAGTACCCCATCCTCCGCTTTGCCAAGGGCGAGTTCAAATATCACAAAGACATGGGCCTCCTGGCGCTGAAGCTGGGGATTCCCACCACCCTGCAGCAATGCGTCATCTCCTTTGGCCACATTGCCATTCAGCGGCTGGTCAACACCTTTGACATCACCGCCGCCTACACCGCCGGCATGCGGATTGAAAGCTTCGTCCTCATTCCCATTTTCGGCTTCAACGTGGGTCTGGCCACCTTCACCGGACAGAACACCGGCGCGCGGAGGCTGGACCGGGTCAGCCAGGGCCTGCGGGACACCATGATCATGTCCGCCGTGAGCTGCGTGGCTCTGGCCATCTTCACCTACACCGCCGCACCCCTCCTCCTGGGGCTCTTCAACCTCTCCGGCGGCAATCTGGACTGCGGGCTGGAATACCTCCACTTCACCGCGCCCATGTACCTCTTCTTCTGCATTTATATCACCCTCAACGGCGTGCTTCAGGGGGCTGGCGACGTGATTTTTACCGCGGTCAACACCCTGACTTCCCTCCTGCTGCGCTGTATCGCCGCCTACGCCCTGGCTTATCTGACCCCCGCCGGTTACGCCGCCGCCTGGATCAGCCTGCCCGTGGGCTGGATTTACTCCCTGGTCCTGGCCGTCATCCGCTACAAAATGGGGGCCTGGCGGAACAAGAGCGTGGTGCAGGTGAAGGAGGAGCCTCAGCATGGATGACACCCGGTTCTTCGCCCTGATTTCCCGGATGCGGTACATCGACCGCTGGGCCCTGATGCGGAACACCTCCAGGGAAAATGTGCAGGAGCACTCCCACATGGTGGCTGTGCTGGCCCACGCTCTGGCCGTCATCGACCGGGAGCGGTTCGGCGGCACGGCGGACCCCGGCGAGGCGGCGGTTGCCGCCCTCTATCATGACGCCACGGAAATTCTGACCGGCGACATGCCCACCCCCATCAAGTACTACAATCCGGAGATTCAGGACGCGTACAAAGCGGTGGAGAGCACAGCGGCGGATAACCTCCTTTCCATGCTGCCGGAGGATTTGCGGCCCGTTTACGCCCCCTATCTGAGGGACCCGGACCCCCAGGTCCACGCCCTGGTCAAGGCTGCGGACCGGCTCTCCGCCTACATCAAATGCCTGGAGGAGCGGAAGGCCGGGAATCTGGAGTTTCAGCGGGCCGGGGAGCAGATCCTGGAGACCCTGCGGGGCAATCCCCTGCCCGCCCTGCAATACTTTATGGAACGGTTTCTGCCCAGCTTTGAGCTGACCCTGGACGATCTGAAGGATTCGTAGTTTAAAGTTTCTTCGCTTCTTTTCGCCCAAGAAAAGAAGCGAAACATGGAAAGGATGTATCAATTATGCGCGCAATCGTCACCGTCATCGGCAAGGACCGGGTGGGCATCATCGCCGCCGTCTGCACCTGCCTGTCTCAGCACAACGTCAATGTGCTGGACATCTCCCAGACCATTCTGGAGACCAATTTTGTCATGAACATGCTGGCAGACACCGCCAGCTGTACCGTCACCTTCGCAGAGCTCACCGGCCTGCTGGACCAGGTGGGCAAGGATCTGGGCATGTCCATCCGCATCCAGCGGGAGGATATCTTCGACGCCATGCACCGGATTTAACTTCTTTTTCTTGAAAGAAAAAGAAGCAAAAAGAACTTTAAACCGCGCTTTTGTGACAGATTTCCGGTAGAACCAGTTTAAAGTTCTTTGCCAAGCTTTCTTTCAAGAAAGCGGGGCTCCGGTATTTTGAAAAAATAATGAGGTAATTTCCATGCTCAATACCAAAGATATCATGCAGACCATCGAAATGATTGACCAGCAGCATCTGGACATACGCACCATCACCATGGGCGTCTCCCTGCTCTCCTGCTGCGACCCGGACCCCAAGCGGGCCTGTCAGAAAATTTACGACAAAATCACCCGGAAGGCGGAACACCTGGTCTCCACCGGTGAAGCCATCGAGGGGGAATACGGCATCCCCATTGTCAACAAGCGGATTTCCGTCACCCCCATGGCCCTGGTGGCCGGAGCCAGCGAAACCGATGATTACGTCCCCTTCGCCCAGGCCCTGGACCGGGCGGCGAAAACCTGCGGCGTCGATTTCATCGGCGGCTTTTCCGCCCTGGTCCAAAAGGGCATGACGGAAGCGGACCGGAATTTGATTCTCTCCATCCCCGACGCCCTGGCCAGCACCGGTATCGTGTGCTCCTCCGTCAATGTGGGCTCCACCAAGGCGGGCATCAATATGGACGCCGTGCGCCTCATGGGCGAAACCATCAAGTCCACCGCCATGCGGACCGCAGCCCAGGACGGCTTCGGCTGCGCCAAGCTGGTGGTGTTCTGCAACGCCGTGGAGGACAACCCCTTCAT
Organism: Oscillospiraceae bacterium; assembly: GCA_022793095.1. Classification (GTDB taxonomy): domain Bacteria; phylum Bacillota; class Clostridia; order Oscillospirales; family Oscillospiraceae; genus JAAWCD01. Next base: position 9,813 of record JAAWCD010000107.1, read on the forward strand.
GGCTGGGGCCTTCCACGGCGTGGGCGAGGCGGAGTGCGTCATCAACGTGGGCGTCTCCGGGCCCGGCGTGGTCTGCCACGCCCTCCAGTCCGTCAAGGGCCAGCCCTTCGACGTGGTGGCGGAAACCATCAAAAAGACCGCCTTCCGCATCACCCGCATGGGCCAGCTGGTGGCCCAGGAGGCCAGCCGCCGTTTGAACGTGCCCTTTGGCATCGTGGATTTGAGCCTGGCCCCCACCCCGGCCATCGGGGACTCGGTGGCCCGGATTCTGGAGGAAATGGGGCTGGAGGCCTGCGGCACCCACGGCACCACCGCCGCCCTGGCCCTCCTCAACGACGCCGTGAAGAAGGGCGGCGTCATGGCCTCCTCCTCTGTGGGCGGTCTGTCCGGCGCTTTTATTCCCGTCAGCGAGGACGAGGGTATGATTGCCGCCGCTTCCTCCGGACACCTGACCCTGGACAAGCTGGAGGCCATGACCTGCGTGTGCTCGGTGGGCCTGGACATGATTGCCGTGCCCGGCGGCACCAGCGCGGAAACCATCGCCGCCATTATCGCCGACGAGGCGGCGGTGGGCATGGTCAATTCCAAGACGACCGCGGTTCGTATCATCCCCGCGCCGGGCAAAACCGTGGGCGATACGATTGAAATGGGCGGTCTTTTGGGTTCCGCGCCGGTCATGCCGGTTCATCAGCCCTCTTCCGAGGCCTTCATCCGCCGGGGCGGACGGATTCCCGCGCCCATGCACAGCCTGAAAAACTGAACATCTTCAAAGAGCACCAGGGGCCTCCACATGACAACGATGTGGAGGCCCTTTTCTGTTCTTCGCGGGGGTTCCCTTTCTGTTCACTTTCTCCGGCCCTTCGCATATACTGGAACGAACACAGGCAATGTTTCCCGTTTCAAGGAGGTTCCTATGAATCCATCTCAAACCCCTGATTTAGACGCCCTGCTCAACTCCCCCCAGGCCGCCGCCCTGATGAAAAACAAGGAGGCGGTTCAAAAGGTGGCCCAGTCCGCCGAGGCCCAGGCTCTGCTCCAGATGCTGGACAGCGGCCACGGACTTCAGCAGGCCGCAGACCAAGCCAGCCAGGGCAATCCCAAAGCCCTGTTCTCCCTCATGCAGCAGGTCATGAAAAGCCCGGAGGGCGCCCAGCTGGTGGAGCGCCTCAACCAAACCATCCCCCACTGACCCCGCTTTCTTGAAAGAAAGCTTGGCAAAGAACTTTAAGCTGGTTCTACCGGACATCTGTCATAAGACCGCGGATTGAAGTTCTTTTTACCTCTTTCTTGAACGTAAAGCTTGGCAAAGATCGTTAAACTGGTTCTACCGGACATCTGTCATAAGACTGTAGCTTGAAGTTCTTTTTGCTTCTTTTTCTTTCAAGAAAAAGAAGAGAAAGGAGGGGCCGAACCGTGAGTGAATTTGAAGAGCAATTGAATTCCATTCTCTCCTCGCCGGAGACGATGGGGCAAATCATGGCGCTGGCCAACTCCATTTCCGGCAGCGGCGCACCCCCTCAGCCCGAGGCGGGCGGCGCGCCGGAAAACCCCCAGCCTGCCCCTGACCTGAGTCAGCTTCTGTCCATGCTGGGCGGGCCCGACTCCCCCTTCGGCAAGCTGGACCCCGGACTGGTGCAGGCCGGGGTCAGCCTCATCCAGGAGTACGGCAGGGACAACCAGGAGCAGGCCGCCCTGCTCTCCGCCCTGCGGCCCTACCTGCCGGAGGAACGCCAGGCCAAGCTGGACCGGGCCGTTCAGCTGGCCCGGACCGCTCGGGTCCTCCAGTCCGCTTACCACATGTTCCGCGCCCGGAACGGAGGCGAGACCGGCCATGTATAACCGCTACATACCCCAGGGCGAGCCCTTCCAGCCCACCGAGCCCCCGCCCAGGAGCGGGCCCGCCGGTTCCTCCTTTTTTCAGTCCCTTTTCGGTCAGGAGGGCGAAAAAAATGCCGGATTATCCGGCATTTTGAAGGCGCTGAAGCTGGACCGCTTCGACAAAGGGGACCTTCTCCTCATTCTGCTCCTGCTCTACCTGGTGTGGAACGGGAAAGAAGAGGAAGGCGACAGCAAGGAGCTGCTGATTATTTTGGGCCTGCTTCTGCTGCTGGGTCTGTAGTGATCTCCTCCGCCTCGTGCAGAACCGTCCCGTCCGGCAGAACAAAGGACATATCCCCTGGCTCCGCGCTCCGGGCGCCGGTCATCTGATAGATCAGCCCGCCGCCGTCCCAGGTCTCCGCAGCCATGAGAAGCCCGTCCTCCACAGAGACCCAGAACCGCCGGAGATAGTCCATTTCAGCGTCAGACACCTCCACAAAAATGCAGGACACATCATTTTTCAGCTCATAGCCCGCGGCGGTGATGGACGCGGGCTCCAGCTTCAGCACATCCTCATAGGTGGGGCACCACTGAGCCAGGTCCGCGTCCTGGGCGTCGGAATGACCCTCATACCAGAGGGTCTGCCCCTCCTCCCAGCTCCAGAGCCTGCCCGGTCCCTCCTCATACATGGGCGTCCAGACAATGGTGTGGCGCACCCGGCCCGTGGGCAGGGTCAGCTCTGTGCGGGTCCACCCGCCGTCCACCCAAACACGGCTGAACGCCCCGGCGGAGTCCATGCCGCCCTGACCGTCCGGCCAGAACTGCTCTACCGTCACAGTGCGGGTGTAGCGCATGGGACGGTACAGGGTGGCGATCACATTCTGGACCGAAGCGGGGGTGAGCTCCACCAGCTGAAACGCGCCGTCAGAGAAGGAAGGGGCTTCCGTGGGCTGGACGGGCGTGCTCACCGGCGGCAGGGTGATTTCCCGGTCCCGGTTGCCCGCGAACAGAAGGGCGAAGCTGGCCAGCACCGCCAGCACAATCACCACCGCCACCATCACGCCAAACCGTGTGATATCCCGCTTCTTCATCCCCTCGCCTCCTGATGTTGTTCCTTCTTTATTCTTGAACGAAAAAGAAGCAAAAAGAACTTTAGTCCTTGTTTGATAAATGGCAATCACAAAAGAAGAGGTAAAAAAACTCATTGATGCGTATGTTGAGACCGCAAACCAGACGTGACCAGATCATGGGGCCGGGAAACCGGCCCCTTCTCTTTTCTGCCCCCGCCTTACGCGCCGAAATCCGCCGGAGGCGCGGGAACCCGCTGGAACTGGTAAAGAATCGCCTCCGCGATCCGTTTGCAGGCGTTTCCGTCGCCGTAGGGGTTGGCCGCGTGGGCCATGGCCTCGTAGGCCGCGGGATGTTCCAGCAGCTCCATGGCCATTTGGAAAATGGCCTCCTCCTCTACTCCGGCGATTTTGACCGTGCCTGCCGCCACCGCCTCCGGCCGCTCCGTCTCCTTCCGCAGCACCAGCACCGGCTTTCCCAGGGCGGGCGCCTCCTCCTGAAGCCCCCCGGAGTCCGTCATCACCAGACAGCACCGGGCCATCAGGTTGTGCATCTCGTCCGCCGCCAAAGGCTCAATCAGGTGAATCCGCTCATGGCCGGACAGGTACTTCCCCGCCGCCTCCCGGACCACTGGGGACAGATGGACCGGATACACCAGCTCCGCCTCCGGACAGGCCTCCGCCACCCGGCGGAGCGCCGTCATAATCTGGGCCATGGGCTCGCCGTAGTTCTCCCGCCGGTGGCAGGTCACCAGAATCACCTTCCGGCGGGCAAAGTCCAGCTCGTTCAGAATTTCCGTGGAGAACCGGTAGCCCTCCCGCACCGTGGTCTTCAGGGCGTCAATCACCGTGTTCCCCGTGATGAACACCCCGGACGTGATGTTTTCCCTGGCCAGATTCTCCCGGTTGGCCCGGGTCGGGCAGAAGTGCAGGTCCGCGATGTCCCCGGTCATCCGGCGGTTCATCTCCTCCGGCCAGGGGGAGTACTTGTCCCAGGTCCGGAGCCCCGCCTCCACATGGCCCACAGGAATCTGATGGTAAAAGGCCGCCAGCGCACCGGCAAAGGTGGTAGATGTGTCCCCGTGGACCAGCACCAGGTCAGGCTTTGCCTCCTCCAGCACCCGGTCCATGCCCACAAGACACTTGGACGTGATGGTGGACAGAGTTTGCCGGGGCTCCATGATGTTCAAATCATAGTCCGGCTTGATATGAAAAATCTCCAGCACGGAGTCCAGCATCTCCCGGTGCTGGGCGGTCACGCAGCAGATGGAGGCGAATTCCGGCCTCCCCTCCAGCTCCAGCACCAGGGGGGCCATTTTGATGGCCTCCGGCCGGGTGCCGAATATTGTCATCACTTTGATTGGATTCATTTTTCAGACGGTCCTTCCTCTCCAAAATAGGGGGCGTTCTCATCGTCCTCCGGCTCCGAGGGCTCTTTCCCGTTGCTGCCCAGAAACAGCTTTGCCGCCACGCAGCTCACCACGCACAGGGCCAGAAACAGCATCATGGCCCGCATCTCGCCGCTGGTGGTGATGACCACCGCGCAGATGCCCAGAATGGCGGAAATCACGTAAAGCACCGCAACCGTCTGCTTCTGGCTCAGGCCCATGTCAATGAGACGGTGGTGCACATGGCCCCGGTCGGCGTGCATGGGGCTCTGCCCGTGAGCGATCCGGCGCAGGAAGGCGAAGCAGGTGTCGAAAATGGGCAGGCCCAGGATTAAGAAGGGCACCGCGAAGGAAATGATGGTGGCAAATTTGAACAGGCCCTGGATGGACACTGTGGCCAGTACAAAGCCCAGAAAGGTGGACCCCGTGTCCCCCATGAAAATCTTCGCGGGGTTCATATTGTAGGGCAGGAAGCCGATGCAGGCCCCCGCCAGCGCCCCCATCATCACGGCCACCTCGCCCTCGATGACCGCCAGGGCGATGACCAGCATGGTCAGGGACGAGATGGTGGCCACACCGCAGGCCAGACCGTCCAGGCCGTCAATCAGGTTGACGGCGTTGGTAATCGCCACAATCCACAGCACGGAGAAGGGAATGGACAGAATACCCAGCTCCCAATAGGGATTGGAGCTGAAAATATTGGGGTTTGACAGCACCACAATCTGGTTGCCCCCCAGCACCGCCACCAGCGCGGCCACAATCTGCACAATCAGCTTGGGCAGTGCGGGCAGGGCGTAAATGTCGTCCAGAATACCCAGCACCACGATGATGACCGCGCCCAGCAGCATGCTCCGGATCTGGGGCGTCAGCTCCACAAAAATGAGCATGCTGATAAAAAAGCCCAGGAAAATTGCCAGGCCCCCCATGCGGGGAATGGGGACCTTGTGCATTCGCCGGTTGTCCTTTGGTACGTCAATGGCGCCCAGCTTGAAGGCAAAGCTCTTCACCACCGGAGTGGTGACCACCGCCACCAGGAACGCCACCAGAACGGCAGCTCCCACCAGAGCTACCACTTGCAATTCAGTTGGCATGATTTTGATACTCCCAGTTTAAAGTTCCTTTTGGTTCTTTTCCTTTCAAGGAAAAGAACAGAAAGCGCAGCGCCTCAGCGCTCAATGAATCCCACTTTCTTGTAAACCTTCCGCAGGGTCTTGTTCGCCACATAGGACGCCTTTTCCGCGCCAGCCCGGTAGACGCTTTCCAGATAGCCCTTGTCCGCCAGCAGCCGGTTGGTCTCCTCCTGGATGGGACGGAGCACCTCCACCACGGCCTCGCCCACGGCGGGCTTGAATTTGCCATAGCCCTGGCCCTCAAACTCCCGCTCCACCTCCTCGTAGGTCCTGCCCGCGGCGGCGGCGTAAATCTGAATGAGGTTGGACACGCCCGGCTTCTCCCCGGGGGCGAAGCGGACGCACCGCTCCGTGTCGCTGTCCGTGACCGCCCGCTTGAACTTGCGGAGGATATCCTCCGGCTTGTCCATGAGGAAGACGCAGCCCTCGGGCTGGGATTTGGACATTTTGCTGTCCGGGGTGCTCAGGCTCATAATCCGGGCCCCCACCTTGGCGATGTAGGGCTCGGGCACCTTGAGCACGCCGCCGTACACCCCGTTGAAGCGGTTGGCGATGTCCCGGCAGATTTCCACGTGCTGCTTCTGGTCCTCCCCCACCGGCACGAAGTCCGGCTGATAAAGGAGAATGTCCGCCGCCATCAGCACCGGGTAGGTGAACAGGCCCGCGTTGATGTTGTCCGCGTTCCGGGCGGACTTGTCCTTGAACTGGGTCATGCGGCTGAGCTCGCCGAACATGGCGTAGCAGTCCAGCACCCAGCCCAGCTGGCTGTGGGCGGGCACGTGGGACTGAACGAACAGCACGCACTTTTCCGGGTCCAGGCCGCAGGCGATATACTGGGCGATGAGCTTGAGGGTCCGCTTCCGCAGGTCCGCCGGGTTCTGCCGCACGGTGATGGTGTGCAGGTCCGCCAGGAAAAAGTAGCAGTCAAATTCCTCAATCATCTCCGGCCAGTGGTGCAGGGGGCCCAGATAGTTGCCCAGATGGAGCTCGCCGCTGGGCTGAATACCGGATACCATCACTTTTTTCGTTTCTTCCATTGTTACCTCCTACGCCCTTCTTCCATGTCTGTTTCCCTGGTGAGGCAGGCATGCAGGGCGGGGGCCTGCCCCCGCCCTGCCCTCTGTCTTTGCAGAACCCGAGTGAAAAGGGCCTCAAACGTTCTTTCGTTGGCGCGGCCGGAGCAGAGGTGTTTCGGCCGCTTTGCATACGTTTTTTAGGATATCACAATTTGCCGCCGCTGGCAAGGCGGGAACCATGGAATTCAGAAAGAATTAAAAAGACAACCGGCAAGGCGTTTGCCTTGCCGGTTGCAGTTCCACTTTACCAGGGCAGATCCAGCTGCGCCTTGCCCGCATCCAGCCAGGGCGCGTCGTCCGTCCCGCCGGGGGTGCCGAAGCAAGCTCTGCCAGCCTCAGGCATGCCCTCCTCGTCCCACATGAACTCGGCCCAGCCGATGGCGTCCAGGCCGCCGCCGATGATGAAGGCGTGCCGCAGGCCGTCCGGGCCGGTGCACTCATAGATATAAGGAATCTCATAGGAACACAGGTCCGTGATATCCAGGTCCTCGCCGTTGGCGGTGAGGTAGAGCCGTCCGTCCTCCCGCAGCTCCACCGGGTCTGTCACATCGCCCGTTTCAACGGAGCCGCTGGCGTAGCTGTTTCCGTTTTCATCGACGCCATGCTCGATGATCGCGCCGGTCATCAGGGTGTAGACCCCCTCCACAATTTTCCCTCCGTAAGCGAAGGCGGTGAGGGACATGGCCGCGATGAGGAACACGGCGGCAATGGCCAGGATGGGGCGGCGGATACGTTTGCTGTTATTCATAAGATGTGCCTCCATTTCATCGCGCGGGCAACGGGAGGCCAGCCCGGCCCGGATTTGCCGGACCTGCTCCTCGGACATGCGGACCTGGTCAAAGGTCCTTTGATACAATGGGTCCATAGTCTTCCTCCTCTAGGCTGCTCCGCAGCAGGTTGCGTGCCCGATGCAGACGCATGGAGACTGCCGACGGGCTGGTACGCAGAAAGCGGGCGATTTCTTTGATGGTATAGCCTTCATAGTAGTGCAGATGGACCGCCACCCGGTACTGGGCGGGCAGGGCCATGACAGCGGAAAACAGGGCGCTTTCCTCTTCGTGCTCGAAGGGAATGGTCTCGTCCAGGGGCTCCGACCTCCGCCGCCAGGCGGAGCGAAGCAGATCCTTGCAGGCGTTGACCGCCACCTGAGCCAGCCAGGCCCGTTCCTTCCCCGGCTGAGGGAGCGATTTCCCGTCCAGCAGCTTGAGAAACGTACCTTGCACCACGTCTTCCGCATCCTGCCGGGAGCGGGTGTAGCTCAATGCCAGCCGGTACACCATGTCATGGTACTGGTCAAACAGCGGCAGAAACTCCGCTTCTGTCATGCGGGCACCTCCTTTCCTTTTTTCTGTTCTTTTTCTTGAAAGAAAAAGAACCAAAAAGAACTTTAAGCGCTTTCACTTGAGGCCTCGCATATAAGACGAACCAGGACGCGGATTGTACACAGGCTTGTGAAAATTTTTCATAAAAACAGGCCAGGGAAGATTCCCTGACCTGTCAAGGCGTAGCGCAAGGGCTTCCTGTCCTTGCCGCACGGATTCTGTGGCACCGCCCTACGGCGTTGCCTCTGAATGATACCTCCAAAGACAGGGGGCACGGCCCGTCATCCGGTGGTCTCTGCAAGAACCGCGCAAAAAAGCGGGTCACTTCCGTCTTCTGCCCCGGTAGCCGCTGGAGCGGCTGCCGGAGGAGCGGCCGTACCGCCGCTGGGGACGGAACACGGTGGACCGGAGCAGAACGATGAGCAGCAGCGCGCCCAACGCCGCCGCGCCAATCCGGACCTCCGTCCGGCCAAAGAATTCCTTGATCTGCTGCTGGCGGTACAGAAATTCCGACCGCTCCACGTCGTTCAGCGCCACCAGGTCCACGGTGCCCAGGTCCTCGCCCTCGTAAGAAATGGTGATGGAGCCCATCACCTGCCCCTTCTCCACCGGCGCTTCCACCGACTCCGCGTCCAGCTGGACCAGCTGCCGGAAGTCCGCCGGATCCACCCCGTTGGGCAAATACCGCTCCATGTTCTCCGCCGGGTGGACCACCACTGTGGACGCCTCGTTGGACAGCGTGACCGGCACCTCCCGAATCAGCGTCGCCGTGTTCAGAATCGCCTTGCGGGAAAAGTCGTTGAACCCGTGCTCCAGCAGCCGCTTCGACTCCGTAAACTGCTGAAGCTCCGTATTGCCGTTCTCCAGCTTCACGCTGCTGGCCCCCAGCACCACCGCGATCAGCGTCCGCCCGTCCTTCGTGGCCGAGGACACCAGGCACAGCCCCGCTTCTCCGGTGCTGCCCGTCTTCACCCCCGTGCAGGGCTCATAGAGGTACTCCGCGCGGGAAATCAGACGGTTGGTGTTGGTCATCTTCCGGGCGTCGTGGAGGTTGGTGGCGGGCACTTCATAGGTCTTGGTTCCCGCGATGGTCTGGAACAGAGGGTCCTTCAGGGCCTCTTGGACCATGAGGTAAATGTCATAGGCCGTGGTGTAGTGATCGTCATTGTGAAGCCCGTGAGGGTTGGTGAAGTGCGTTCCGGTGCAGCCCAGCTCCTGGGCCCGCTGGTTCATCTGCTCCACAAAGGCGGAGACCGACCCGGAAACATAGATGGCCAGAATGTTGGCCGCCTCGTTGGCGGAAGCCACCATCAGGCAGTACAGAAGGTTCCGGACCGACATCTGCTCCCCCGGATCGATGTTCTGGGTGCTGCCGTCCGCCGCCAGGCCCTCCATGGCAGCCTCCGGCACCGTGACAACCGCGTCCAGGTCCACCAGCTTGCTGTTCACCGCCTCCAGCACCAGCAGCGCGGTCATCACCTTGGTGATGCTGGCGGGATAAGCCTTGTCATGGGCGTTCTGCTCAAAGAGCACCTCCCCATAATCCGCGTCCACCAGCAGGGCGTTCCTGGCCTTGACCGCAAAGGTTTCCTCCGCCGCCAGGGCGCTCCCCGGCAGCAGAACGGCGGCCAGCATGGAGAGTGTGAGCAAAAAAGCGAAAAATCGTGTTTTTTTCATAGGAAACTCCTGATATGTATGATATAATGAAGACTGATTCTGACTGCCAGCCGGACAAAGGCCGTCGATAATTGTCATTATAGCAAATAGAATCGGATTTCGCAACCGGGAAAGGCGGAAACTTATGAAATGGGAAAAGCTGCTGGTGGCCGTGTGCGCCGGGGCCCTGCTGGTATTTTCCGGCTTTTCGCTGGGGGTTCGATGGAGGGCCTCCCGCTGGGATACCCCTTACCGGGTGGGAACACAGCGGATGGATTCCGGGGAGCTGCCCCGAGGCACGGAGCCGCCCTTGGAATCCACGCCCGAGCCGGTCCCGGGGCTGGAGCCCCTGCCGCCGGAACCCGCTCCGGCGGACACGCCCGGCCTGGTGAACATCAACACAGCGGATTTGGACGCGCTGATGGCCCTTCCAGGGGTGGGCGAGACCAGGGCGCAGGCGATTCTGGACGACCGGGCGGCCAACGGTCCCTTCCGGTATCCCGAGGATATCACACGGGTGCCCGGCATCGGAGAAACCTTGATGCTGGGGATGCTGGACCGGATTACAACGGAAAGCGAGGACGTGGAATGAAGATATTAGTGGTGGACGACGAAAAGGTGCTGGTCAAGGGCATCCGCTTCAACCTGGAAAACGAGGGCTACGAGGTCGAGGTGGGCTGCGACGGAGAGCAGGCGGTGGAGCTGGCCCGGAACGGGGACTTCGATTTGATTATCCTGGATCTGATGATGCCGAAGATTGACGGGCTCCAGGCCTGCATGAAAATCCGGGAGTTTTCCAATGTGCCGGTTATCATGCTCACCGCCAAGAGCGAGGACGCGGATAAAATCATCGGCTTTGAGTGCGGGGCGGACGACTATGTGACCAAGCCCTTCAACATTCTGGAGCTCAAGGCCCGCATCCGGGCCATGCTCCGCCGGGCGGGCTCCGCCGGGCGGGAGAAAAAGGACAAGGACAGCCGCCTTCAGGCCGGGCACATTGTGCTGGACCCGGTCCGGCGCTCCGCCAGCCGGGACGGAGAGGAGGTGGAGCTGACCGCCAAGGAATTTGACCTGATGGAGCTGCTGCTCCGCAATCCGGGCCGGGTGTACAGCCGGGAATCCCTGCTCGACCTGGTTTGGGGCTACGAGTATCAGGGGGATTACCGGACGGTGGACGTTCACGTCCGCCGCCTGCGGGAGAAGCTGGAGCTGAACCCCGCCGCGCCGGAGTATATCATGACCAAGTGGGGCGTGGGCTACTACCTCCGGGCCAGCAAAGCTGACACGTAGGGCCCGATGGCCTCACCGGGCCGTGCCGCGGACCTTCGAGGCATTTTTGTAGGATGAGGGCCTGCCCCCGCCCTACTTTATGCGCGTCCCGCCAAAATAGACGGGGGTGGAAAACGCCCCTCGAACGAATCCAAATTTCAACCCCGGCAGAAGAAAGATTAAAAACTTTTATGTTTTCTTAAAGAAATCTTTCACCATACCCAACTGAATTCTAAAGATTCCTCCTGTATACTTTTTATCAGTCAGGAGGGATACCAATGAAGGTACTGATTATGACAGGTAAATTCGGCATGGGCCACTGGTCCGCCGCCAACGCCCTGAAGGACTCCATGTGCCAGGCCATCCCCGGCCTGGAGGCCTCTGTCGTCGATTTGTTCGACTGGGCCGCGCCGGGCTGCGCCGGTGCGATTTACAAGGCGTTCTCTCTGCTGGTCAACCACGGGAGCAGCCTTTACAACATCTATTACAAGGCCACCGGCATGGCCCGTTCCGGCAGCGGAAACGGAAGCCTCTGCACCCTGGCCCTCATGGAAAAGGTGGAGGAGCTCATCGAGGCCGAGCGGCCCGACTGCATCCTCTCCACCCATCCCCTGTGCGCTCAGCTCATCTCCTATTACAAAAAGGAACGGCTCAGCGCCCTGCCCCTGGTCACCTGCATCACCGACATGTCCGTTCATCCCGAGTGGATCAACCCCCGCACCGACTGCTATCTTGTGGGCAGCAACGAGGTCCGGGAGGGCCTGATGGAACGGGGCGTGGACGGAAGCCGGGTGGCCGTCGCCGGGATTCCCGTCCGGCCGGAATTCAAGCTTCCTCCCCTGCGGACCCCCCATCCGGGCCGGGAGCTGCTGCTCATGGGCGGCGGGCTGGGCATGCTGCCCAAGGGCCGCCGGTTCTACAACGGCCTGGACCGGCTCCCCGGCGTCCACACCACCATCATCACCGGCAGCAACCAGAAGCTTTATGACAAGCTGGCCGGGCGGTGGGACAACATCACCGTGGTGGGCTACACCAATCAAGTGCGGGATTACATGCTCCAGGCGGACCTGATGCTGTCCAAGCCCGGCGGAATCACCCTGTCCGAGGCCATCTGCACCGGCCTGCCCATTCTCATGCCCAAGCCCTTCCTTCAGCAGGAGCGGAACAACGCCGCCTTCGCCGTCCGCCGCGGCATCGGCCGGGTGGCCCCCAAGGGCGGCGAGGAGTGCCTGGACGTGATGGAACATCTTCTGTTTGACCAAGCCGCGCTGGACTCCATGTCCGCCAACATGGAACGCCTCCGGGCGGAGCTGGAGGAACACGGCCTGGAGGAGCGGCTGGCCCGGCTGGCCCGGCAGACGAAAGGACGGTGCGCCTGATATGAATTGGAAAAAGCCCGCCGCTGGCGCGGCAATGCTGGCCGTCGCGGTGGCGGTGCTGGGATACCTCTTTCTGCGGCAGACGCCATTGGACACCCTGGTCCCCATTTTGCGGGCGGTCCGGCCCGTGTGGGTGCTGGCCGGGCTGGGCTGCATGTTCAGCTATGTGTGCCTGGAGTCCCTGGGAAGCCAGGCCATTCTGCGGGCCCTGGGCCACAAGGCCCCTTTCCTGCGCTGCCTCAACTACTCCACCCTGGGCTTCTGCGGCTCCTCCATCACCCCCTCCTCCTCCGGAGGCCAGCCCGTTCAGGTCTGGGCCATGCACCGGGACCAGATTCCCGTGGCCCACGGCTCCCTGACCATGCTGATGCTGGCGGTGTGCTATCAGACCGCCATGCTGCTGTGCGGCTGCGCGGGCTGCGTGGTGCTGGGCGGCGTGCCCGGCTGGGGCACCGGCGTGGGCTGGCTGCTTCTGCTGGGCGTCTCGGTCAACCTGACCCTGACCGTTGGTATGCTGGGCGTCATGTTCCTGCCCAAGCCCGCCCGCGTGCTGACCTTCGGCGTTATCCGGCTGCTGGTCCGGCTGGGGCTGGTCAAGGACGGGGAGGCCGCCCGTGAGAAGGCGGAGGAGGGGCTGAGCCAGTACGCGGAAGGGGCGGACTGCATCCGAACCCATCCCCTGCTCTGCCTTCGGGTGATGGCCACCACCACCGGGCAGGTGTGCTCGGTGTCCCTGGTGCCCTGGATGGTCTGCCTGGCCTTCGAGGTCCACGCCGCGCCCCTCCAGGTGATGGCCACCCAGATGGTGCTGACCCTGGCCGTGGCGGCCTTCCCTATGCCGGGGGCCGTGGGCGCGGCGGAAGGGGGCTTCCTCTCCCTGTTCCAGCCCATCCTGGGCGCGGAGCTCACCGCCCCGGCCATGCTGCTGTCCCGAGGCATGAGCTTTTACCTGTTCCTGCCCCTGTGCGCCCTCACCGGATTGCTGCTGCTCCGCCGGAAGCGGGTCCAGTCCTCATCCCCCCAGGGCTGGAAGCAGCCCGCCCCCGTCCGCATCTCAAATGACCGCCCTTTGGCGCAATCGCGCCGTTCCGCCAATCGTTCATAATTCGTTTACACATCCTTCTCAATTTTTTCACCATTTTTCCGCAGAGGTCTGGTAGTATAACAATTGTCAGGAACAAGCATACAAATCCTCCCTCTCTCTTATTTTTTCGGCGTTAGCCCCGGTGGAAGAAATTTCTTCCGCTGGGGTTAACGTCTTTTTTTCCGCAGAATGGATGACAAGAAGGCGATCCTGTGATATACTATAGGGATAGTAAGGGAAGGATTGGTTTTTTGCTTCCCAAGAGGAGGTGGCCGCCGATATGAGCAGAGGGAATCCCAACCGGCACCTGATGCGGCGTATCCTGAAGCTGTTGGACCTTCTGAAGGGCAATCACATCGAGCTTGACCAGCTGTTGGAGAGCGAAGCGCCGGAGCTGCTGCTTCCCTCCGCGGATCCGCTGGAGGTCCGGGCAGCCTGTGAGATATTGGCCTTTATGGATGAAATGCCAGGCGGATTTCTAATCTATTACGCAGACGGCGACGAGGAGATTATTTACGCCAACCGGGGCCTGCTGCAAATCTTTCAGTGCGATACGCTGAAGGAATTCCGGGAGCTGACCGGGAACTCCTTCCAGGGCGTCGTTCACCCGGACGATCTGGAGGAGGTGGAGCGGAGCATCCGGCTTCAGGTCGCCGCCAGCCAGTATGATTTGGATTATGTGGAATACCGGGTCGCCTGCAAGGACGGGGCCATCCGCTGGATTGAGGATTACGGACACTTTATCCGCAATGAGCCAGCGCGAGATGTCTTTTACGTCTTCCTGGGGGACGCCACGGAGAAGCAGGGCCGCCGCCAGCTGGAGCGGGAGCTAATCGACCACGAAAAACAGCAGCTGCTCAGCATGCGTCAGTCCTATGACGAGGAGTGGGCCCAGATCAACCAGGAGTATCTGCGCCGGTTGAACGTGATTGAGGGGCTCAGCGTCAATTACGACTCCATCCTCTACGCCGACCTGGACGACGACATGGTGCTGCCTTACCGGCTGAGCAGCCGGATTGAGGCCCTGTTTGAGAAGGGCCCCCGGCCCAAGAGGTTCAACTGGTATTTTGACACCTATCTCAACACCAAGGTCCACCCGGACGACCGGGAAATGCTGGCCAGGGAGACCGCTCCGGAGTATATCCGGGAAAAGCTTTCCCACATCTCCACCTATTATATCAACTACCGGGCGGTCAACGACGGGGTTAACCAGTTTTTGCAGCTGCGGATTGTGGACGTGGGGCACAAGGGCCACGTGTCCCCCATCGTGATGGGCTGCCGCAGTATGGACGAGGAAATCCAGCACGAGCTGCGGCAGAAGGAGCTGCTGGCGGAGGCGCTGAACAACGCCAGCCTGGCCATCACGGCCAAGAATACCTTCCTGTCCAACATGTCCCACGACATGCGGACGCCGCTGAACGCCATTTTCGGCTTCACCGCCCTGGCCAGGCAGAGCATCCACGACCCGGAGGCCCTTCAGACCTACCTGAACCGGGTGGAGCGCTCCGGACACCAGCTTTTGGACCTCATTGACAAGGTGCTGAACGTGTCCTGGTCGGGCTCCAACGAGGCCACGGCCCTGGAGGACGAGTGCGGGCTGTGCGAAATCATCCAGGAGGTCTACGACTTCCTGTTCCCCCAGGCCATGGAAAAGGACATCGATTTCTCGCTGGACTGCTCCGGCGTCCTTCACGACCATGTCTTCGGCGATCCGGAAAAGCTGAACCAGCTGGTCATGTACCTGGCCAACAACGCCGTGACCTACACCAAGCCGGGCGGCCGGGTCTCCATTGTGCTCACCGAGCAGGAGGAGCTGCCCAACTATTACGCCTCCTACCAGATGATGATTACCGACACGGGAATCGGCATCAGCCAGGAATTCCTGGCCAGGATGTTCGAGCCCTTTACCCGGGAGCAGAACACCACCCTCAGCGGCATCCACGGCATCGGGCTGGGTCTGACCATCGCGAAAAACATTGTGGACCGGATGGGCGGAACCATTGACGTGAAGAGCTCCCTCAACGAGGGCACGTCCTTTACGGTCAATCTGAAGTTCCGCTTCCAGCCTGACCTGCTTCCGCCCGCGGCCGGTTCCGGCTTCGGCGGCTACCGGGAGTGCCGGAAGCTCCTGCTGGTGGAGGACAACGAAATCAATCTGGAGATTGAAACCGCTCTGCTGGAGGATCTGGGCTTCTCCATTGAGCCAGCGGAAAACGGCAGCATCGCCGTGGAGAAGATGAAGCAGGCCGCGCCTGGAGATTACGACGTGGTTCTCATGGACATTCAGATGCCGGTGATGAACGGCTGGGAGGCCGCCAAGGCAATCCGCCATTTGGAGAATCCCGCGCTGGCCGCCACGCCCATCATCGCCCTGTCGGCCAACGTCTTTGAAAGCGACATTCAGAAGTCCATCGAAAGCGGCATGAACGCCCATTTGACCAAGCCCCTGGATATTCCGCGGCTCCTCAAGGTCATGGAAGAGGCCGTGCTGAACCGGAAGTAGGCTCCCCCAAGAGAACGCAAAACAGGTCAGGGAATCGCTCCCTGACCTGTTTTTATGATGCTCCATCCGCCGGGTTTGCCCCCCCGCCGGAGGTTGGTTACCGCTTGAAGTCCTCCCATCCGGGCAGGCCGTAGGCCGATTGTGCGGACTGAACCGCCCGGACAATCGCCCGTTCCATGGCCAGCGCGGCCATGGCGCCCACCACATTCACATCAGCGGGCAGATCCCCCAGGGACAGGGCGTATACGCTGTCCCCGTCGGCCGTGGTGTGCACCGGCCGGATGGCCCTGGCATAGCCGTTGTGGGTCATGCCCGCCACCTTGGCCAGGCGCGTCTTGTCCAGCTTCGCGTTGGTCACAACCACCCCCAGGGTGGTGTTTCCCATCCCCTGAGCCGCCAGCTCCACGTCCTGGAACAGCTCCTCCAGCGTGGAGGACAGCCCTGTCCGCTCCTTGTTGAGCAGTCCGGCCACCGGCCTGCCATCCGGCCCGTACACGTCTCCCAGGGCGTTTACCGCCACCAGAGCGCCCACCTTCAGCCCCCCTGCCTGGAGGGCGTAGGTTCCAAAGCCGGACTTCATGGCCCGCTCCATGCCCCGGTATTTGCCCACGGAGCAGCCAATCCCAGCGCCCACGTTGCCCTGGGCGGGCGCTTCATCGGAGGCGTTCTCACAGGCGGCGTAGGCCATAGCCTTGTCCGGGCGCACATCCTTCCGGCCCACCCCCAGGTCAAACAGGCAGGACTGGCTGACCAGGGGGACCTTGGCCACGCCCACGTCAAAGCCGGTGTCCCGTTCCTCCAGATACTTCTGCACCCCTCCGGCCGCGTCCAGGCCGAAGGCGCTGCCGCCGGACAGCAGCACGGCGTTGACGCCCTCCGCCGCGGCCAAGGGATTCAAAATCTGGGACTCCCGGGAGGCGGGTCCGCCCCCCCGCACGTCCAGCCCGGCGGGGCTCATGCGCTCGCACAGAATCACGGTGCAGCCTGTAGCCGCCTCCCTGTCCTGGGCGTGGCCAACCCGAAAGCCGCCCACTTCCATAATGCCGATTTCGTTCATGCCGCTGTCCGCACCTCATTTCGATGAACGGTCTTTTCCAACGCCTTGCAGATTGCCGTGCCCAGCACCAGGCAGGAAACCGCCTCGGCCAGGCCGTTCACCGCCACCAGGGCCATCATGAAGCCCAGAAGGCTGAGTCCGCCCCCGCCCTCATAGCCGTAGGTGGCGACCGCCACGTTCAGCCAGGTGTCCTGGAAAATCAGCCAGTTTCCCGCAATGTACAGCACCGTGTTCAGCGCTGGCGTCAGGAAGCAGCACAGGGCCAGGCCCGGCGTGCGGAGCTTCTCAAACCGCTTCAGCCCCAGATAGATCAGGCCGGGCACCGCGCCCACAACCACCCGGTTCACCACACAGCAGAAAAAGGTTCCGATGGGGTTTTCCGCCAGCATGATAACCCCCAGGGGGCTGGTTCCAAAGCACTGGGCGAAGCTGGTCAGGCCGAACACCAGACCCAGAAACGCCCCGGCGGCAGGGCCCAGAATCAGGGAGCCCACCGCAACCGGGATGACGATGAAGGTGACCTCCACCCCCCAGGGGGTCCGCAGGTAGCCCAGGGGCGTGTAAGCCATAATCAGCACCACGCCCATGAGCAAGGCCAGCTCGGTCAGGTAGCGTACATTGGTTTTTTTCTTCATATTCAATTCCTCCTGCTGCCGCTCCGCCTGAGAGCCGGTTCCAAGTCTCCCGGCTCTGATCGGATGCAGCGCATTTTTGAGGGGGCCCGCCGGGCAATGCGGAACCCGCCATTTGCGAGTATACCCCGATTTCCGGGGAAATGCAAGGAAATTATTTGGAGGCCGCGGTCTACCGGAAGACCTTCCCGCCCCCGTCCAGCACCTCGTTCCGGTGGCACCGGACAAGGTCCGGCGCCAGCTCCGGGCACGCCTGCCGGAAGGCCGTCAAAATCAGCTCCGGATTCAGCCCCGGATTCTGGGCGGACAGCACCGCCCGCAGAAGGACATTTTTCTCCCCCTCCGTCACCTGGAAGGACCGGACGCTGGGGATAATGTCCACCTCCGTGAAGCCCCGCTTCGCCTTCTTGGACTTTTTCTGAATGACCAGGGAATCCCGGCCCAGCAGCTCCTTCAGCGCCGAAGCCGCACCCTCCGGCACGCCCTTGTCATACTCCAGCGCCACAGTCCAGTCCACCCAGGCCAGCTTTTTCACCGGCTGTTCCCCGTCATAGCACTTCTGGACGAAAATGCCCTCCGGCAGCACCCGGTTGAGCTGTTCCGGCACCTCTTCTTTTGAACCACCGTCCAGCAGCACGAAATCCAGCAGCTCGCACCCGCTGGAATAGCCCACCGCCAGAGGCAGCGCAATCGAGACAAAGGCGTGGGGGTTGAAGCCCTCCGTGTGCTTGATGGACACCCCCGCCCGGAGAAAGGCCCGCTGGAAGGTCCGCATCAGGTCCAGATGGGAGATGTAGCACGCCCGCCCGGATTTGGAAAACAGCAGTCTCTGGTCACTCATCACACTTGCCCTCCGTATACAGCTTGTCCGCGCCGCAGCCGGTACACTGCTTCCGGCAGTCCGGCGTGACAGCGGACTTGCGGGCCTGCTCCCGCTCGTGCCACAGGAACTGGTCCCGGACCCCCACGCTGGTCACAGACCAGGGGAACAGCTCCTCCCGGCTCCGCTCCCGGTTGGCGTAGAAATTCGGGTCCACCCCGCAGGCCTCAAAGGCCGCCAGCCACCGGTCCAGGCTGAAATACTCGCTCCAGGAGTCCATTTTCGCCCCGTTCCGCCAAGCATGCTCAATCACATCCGCCACCCGGCGGTCCCCGCGGGCGAACACCGCCTCCAGCCGGGACGTGTCCGGGTCGTGCCAGTTGTAGACGACGGACTTCTTCCCCCGGAGGGCCTCCCGCAGCAGGCCCACCCGGCGGCGGTACTCCTCTTCGCTGATTTGGGGCTCCCACTGGAAGGGCGTGTGGGGCTTGGGCACAAAGTAGGACGTGGACACCGTAATCCGGACCCCTCGGGCCCGGTTGGCCGCGTTCTCCCGCCAGCAGCGGTACACCTTGTCCGCCAGCTCCGCGATGCCAAGCACGTCCTCGTCCGTCTCCGTGGGCAGGCCCAGCATGAAGTAGAGCTTCACCGCCGTCCAGCCGCCGGAAAAGGCGGTCTTGCAGGAGGTGAGCAGATCTTCCTCCGTGACGTTCTTGTTGATGGCGTCCCGCAGCCGCTGGGTGCCCGCCTCCGGCGCGAAGGTCAGGCCGCTCCTCCGGACGTGCTGGAGCCGCTGCATCAGGGACATGGAAAAATTGTCCGCCCGGAGCGAGGGCAGGGACAGGGAAATGCTGCGGGGCTCGCAGTAGTCGAGCAGCCCGTCGCACAGGCCGGTCAGCGGCCGGTAATCGCTGGTGGACAGGCTGGAAAGGGTGATCTCCTGATAGCCGGAATCCTGGCAGGCCTCCACGCCCTGCCGGACGAGGAGGTCCTTGCTCCGGGCGCGGACGGGCCGGTAGGCGTAGCCCGCCTGGCAGAACCGGCAGCCCCGGATACAGCCCCGGAACACCTCCAGCATCACCCGGTCATGGACGATTTCCGTGGATGGGATGATGGTTTTCACCGGGAAATAGGACTTGTCCAGGTTCTGCACGACGCGCTTGACCACCCGGTCCGGCGCGATGGGGTCGTGGGTGATGGAAGCCAGGGTGCCGTCCTCGTGGTAGCTGGCCTGGTAAAGAGAGGGGACGTAGAGGCCGGGAATCTCCTGGACGGCGCGGCGGAGGTAAGCGTCCCGGCTCCAGCCCTCCCGTTTTCCGGTCTGGAAGAGCTCCAGCATTTCCCTGGTCACGTCCTCCCCCTCCCCCAGGACGAAGACGTCGAGGAAGGGGGCCAGGGGCTCGGGGTTATAGGCGCAGGTGCCGCCCGCCACAATGAGGGGCATGGTCTCGTCCCGGTCCGCCGCGCGGATGGGGATGCCCGCCAGGTCCAGCATGTTCAGCACGTTGGTGTAGGCCATTTCGTAGCCCAGGGAGAAGCCCACAAGGTCAAAGGCGCGGATGGGGTCTCCGCTCTCCAGGCCGTAGAGGGGGATTTGGTGGGCTCTCATCTCCTCCTCCATGTCGCCCCAGGGGGCGAAGGCCCGCTCGCACCAGACGCCGGGCATTTCGTTTATGAGGCCGTACAGAATCCGGATGCCCAGATTGGACATGCCGATTTCGTAGGTGTCCGGGAAGCAGAGGGCGTATCGCAGCTCCACTTCCGATTTGTCTTTCACCACCGCGTTGTATTCTCCGCCCGTGTACCGGGCTGGCTTCTGCACCCGCGGCAGGATGCGTTCCAATTTGGGATCCATTCGGTTTCCTCCAAGCTGATGATGTAGTTTGTCTTTTTTTTGGGGCCTTGAACAGGCGTTACAGGGGGGGCAGCAAAAAGCGGCCGCGCTCCAGCGGCCGCTTTCAGCTGCTTTACCGGTCCAGCTTGCCGAAGGCAATGCCGGCCACATTCACGTTGACCGCCGCCACATGCAGGCCGGTCATGGCCTCCACGCCGCTGATGACCGCGTCCTGGATGGCCTTGGCCACGTCCTGAATCGCATAGCCGTACTTCACCAGCACCGCCATGTCCACCACAACGCCTTCCTCCTCCATCTGGAGCCGGACTCCCTTGGCCAGGTTCTTCTTGGTGCTCAGCAGCCCGGCAATGTCGCTGCCCAGGTTCGCCGCCAGGCTGCTGACGCCCTCCACCTCTACCGCGGACACCGCCGCGATGGAGGACACCACATCCTCGGAAATATGGACGCTTCCCATCTCCTCAATCCGGGAGACATATTCTTTCATTTCGCTCATCTTTTCCAAACGCTCCTTTCGCCCTCGCTCCTCCGCTCAGGCGTGTGATACTGCGGATACTTGAGGATATTGTATCACAAAATCCGGAAAATACAAGCTTTCTTGAAAGAAAGCTTGGCAAAGAACTTTAAGCTGGTTCTACCGTTTGTCTTCCGGTAAAACCAATCTGGTGTTCTTTTGGGCTTTTTGCAGAGTCTTTTGGTGCTTTTTCTTGAACGAAAGCCTGGCAAAGAACTTTAAGCTGGTTCTACCGTCTGTCTTCCGGTAAAACCAATCTGGTGTTCTCTTCCGCTTTCGCGGGGTCTTTTGGTGCTTTTTCTTGAACGAAAGCCTGGCAAAGAACTTTAAGCTGGTTCTACCGTTTGTCTTCCGGTAAAACCAATCTGGTGTTCTCTTCCGCTTTCGCGGGGTCTTTTGGTGCTTTTTCTTGAACGAAAGCCTGGCAGGAGAACTTTAAG
>JAAWCD010000108.1 GCA_022793095.1 Oscillospiraceae bacterium
ATCGGCGTGTGCGGATTGGCGAGCGAAATTTTTGTCTGACGAGTGACAAAAAGTGCAGGAATCCAAAAAGATTTCAAACTTTTTTCACGAAGTCCAGGCGGAACGTTTGCCGTCAAGACGTGCGCGTGGATGAAATCAGTGATTCCTTAAAGCGCTTCTGTATGTTCCTTCAAGAAAAGCAGGTTAAGGTTCCTCTTCGCCGGAGCGGAAGAAAACCTCCGCGCCGTAGCGGAGGCAGCGGCGCAGCCGGGCTTCTCCCCGCTTGATGGTGCGGGAGACCGTGGACTTGTTCACACCCAGCTTAGCCCCAATCTCCCGCATGTTCAGCCCCTGCCCGTAGTAGAGCAGCAGAGCGGCCCGCTGCTTGGGCGTAGTGTCCTCCTTCAGGGCCCGAATCAGGTTTTGTTTCATCCGGCTCATCGTACCCGCGTTGGTGTTATCCTCGGAGATGGCGCGGGCATATTCCGCCATGTCCGCGGCGTAAGCCGCGCCTCTTCTATAACGTGTATCGCTCATTTCTGTGACAACCTCTCTCGTAATTAAGAGCCTGTATTCATAGCCGGGGATGACCGATAGGCGAAGGATTTTGACGTCAGGCAAGACAAGCCCAGATGCCGTTCAACAGTTGTGAATACAGGTTCTGCGATTCGTTCCGCAAGGTCCGCTCATGGGCCTCCTGTATCGGTCACGGCTCCCGCTCCTGTTCCTCCCAGGCCAGCTGAGCCAGGAGCTGAGCGCCGTTTTTCCGGCAGGATGCGAAGTAGCGGAGGGTGAAGCCGGGGAAACATTCCTCACATATAATCTCCCCGGCCACCCGCCAAAGCGGATCGCAGGCGTAGATTTCTCCGCCGCAGCAGTCGCAGAAAGCTGCCGGGGGAGACTGCTGCGGGTCGGAGAGGATGAGGTGCCGTTCAAACTTTGGGATCAAATAAAATCACTCCTTAAATAAAATTGCAGAAAGTGAAAAAAGATGGTTGACAAAAAGGGGCATATGTGTTATGATAACTTTCGCTGAATCAAGGACGGCGGCTGAGTCGCTGGTGTAGCTCAGTTGGTAGAGCAGCTGATTTGTAATCAGCAGGTCGGGGGTTCGAGTCCGTCCACCAGCTCCAACAATTTTATACGGAGGAGTTCCCGAGTGGCCAAAGGGGGCAGACTGTAAATCTGTTGTCGACGACTTCGGTGGTTCGAATCCACCCTCCTCCACCAGTTTGGAAATTTCCTGTTTGATTTTGTCAGACAGGAAATTTTTATTTCGCCTGCGACGCTCAGTTAATCAATAAAGCGATGGTTAAGGAGCCACTGATTTCATCTGCACACACGCCGGTAAAATCAGTGGTTCCTTAAGCAAACAGGAATCATTTCAAGTTATATGGAGGCAACCGCTTTGTGTACGTCTATATATCACCGTTTGGAGAAAATGTCAAGCCCTGTTGGAGAAAAAATTTGCCTTTGTGGTTAAGAGATGGTATGATACGATTGATAACGGAACATCATAGGTCAGGAGGGGACCTGCATGGAGCATTGCACCACACTGGGCGCGCGCCTGCGCCAGCTGATGGAGGAACGGGAGCTGAACTATGAGCGGTTCGGCCAACTGCTGGACATGCGGCCCCAGACACTGAACCGCTACGTTCTGGGCCAGCGGGAGCCCAAGGCCAAAGCCGTGACGGAGATGGCTATGAAGCTGGAGGTGGACTCCCTGTGGCTTCAGGGCTACGACGTGCCGCGAGAACCCCGCCGGCCGGAGACAGGTCAGCTTATCGCCGTGGGCCGGGAGGTGGTCATTCCCATTCTGGGGGTCATTCGGGCGGGAATTCCCACTCTCGCCCAGCAGGAGGTGGAGGGGTACGCCGCCGCCGATGTATCCCGGCCGGAGGAGTTTTTCTACCTTCGGGTGGCAGGGGACAGCATGAAGAACGCTGGTATTCAGGAGGGGGATCTGGTATTGCTTCACCAGCAGAGCTGCGCGGAAAACGGGCAGATTGTCGCCTGTCTGCTCCATGGGGAGGACGCTACATTGAAGCGGTTCCGGCGTCAGGGAGATCTGGTGATTTTGCAGCCGGAAAACCCGGCCTATGAGCCCTGTATTGTTCCTGTGAAGGACTTTGAGACCGGCCAAGCCCGGATTGCCGGGGTGGCAGTCAAGCTGGTACGGAATCTATGAGTCCCTTTTCTTGGAAGCGGTACCAATCGCCTCAGCACGCATCTTTGCGAGCACTCCGGCGAATGGTACAGCTTCTTAAACGAAACGGAACCAAAAGGAACTTTAAACCGCGCTCTGACGGCAGACTTCCGGCAGAAGCAGTTCAAAGTTCTCTGCCAAGCTTTCTTTCAAGAAAGCGGAAAGGAAGTTGTATATGTCAGATACCATGAAAATCCCGACCCGTAATGAAGCCGCCCAGGAGGACACCTGGGCCATTCAGGACTTGTTCGCCACAGATTCCCTCTGGTGGGAGGAATTCAACCGCTCCAAGGGCTATGTGGAGAAAATCAGCGCCTATCGGGGCCGGCTGTCGGAGAGCGGCGGCACGCTGCTCGCCTATCTCCGGCTCAACGACGAGCTGAACGAGGTGTTCGGAAACCTCATCAACTACGCCCAGCGCCGGAGCGACGAGGACACCCGGGTGGCGGAGTATCAGAATATGATGGCCCAGCTGATGACATTGCTGGTGGAGGTCAATCAGGCCGGCTCCTTCGAGACCCCGGAGCTGCTGGCCATTCCTGATGAGGCCCTGGAGCAATTCTATCAGGATGCTCCCGGCCTGGACCACTACCGGCTTGCCATGGACCGGACCCGCCGGAAGCGTGCCCACATTCTCTCAGAGCCGGAGGAGGCCATTCTCGCCGCGGCCGGGGAGATGTCTCAGGCCCCAGACAACGTTTATTCCATGCTCAACGATGCGGACCTCGCCTTCCCTGACGCCCTGGACAGCGAGGGACAGGCTCATCCCGTGACCCACGGCACCTATATTCCCCTGGTGCAGTCCAAGGATCGGACCCTCCGGAAAAACGCTTATGACGCGCTGTACTCCGTCTACGGCCAATTTCGGAACACCTCGGCGGCAGTGCTGTCCGCCCAGATTAAGCAGCTCCAGTTCTTCGCCAAGGCCCGGAAATATCCCTCCACCCTCCACGCCGCCCTGGATCAGACAGAGGTGCCGGTAGAGGTGTACCGCAACCTGATTGACGCCGTGCATCAGAACATGGACAAGATGTACCGCTATACCGCGCTGCGGAAAAAGCTGCTGGGGGTGGACGAGCTCCACATGTACGACCTGTACACCCCCATCGTCTCCGATGTGGACATAAAAATCCCCTTTGGTCAGGCCAAGGAACTGACCCTTCGGGCCATGGCGCCTTTGGGGGAGGATTACACTGCCCTGCTGCGGGAGGGCTTCAGCAGCCGCTGGATTGACGTGTACGAAAATCAGGGCAAGCGCTCGGGGGCCTACTCCGCTGGAGCGCGGGTTCATCCCTTCGTCCTGCTCAATTACAAGGACACCTTGAACGACGCCTTCACCCTGGCCCATGAGATGGGCCACGCCCTCCACTCCTACCTGTCCAACAAGCACCAGTCCATTACCTACGCCGAATATGTGATTTTCGTGGCGGAGGTGGCTTCCACCTGCAACGAGGCCCTTCTCATGCAGCACCTGCTTGGAAAGACGGAGGACAAGCGAGGGCGGGCCTACCTCATCAACTACTTCCTGGAGCAGTTCCGCACCACCCTGTACCGTCAGACCATGTTTGCGGAATTTGAACTCAAAATCAACGAGCTGGCCCAGCGTGGGGAGGGCCTCACCGCTGAGGCGCTGTGCGCCATGTACAAGGAGCTCAACCAGCTCTATTTTGGCCCTGACGTTGTGGTGGACGACCAGATTGCCCTGGAATGGGCCCGGATTCCCCACTTT
Source organism: Oscillospiraceae bacterium (assembly GCA_022793095.1). GTDB lineage: Bacteria > Bacillota > Clostridia > Oscillospirales > Oscillospiraceae > JAAWCD01. The sequence goes on from JAAWCD010000108.1 coordinate 3,915, forward strand.
TACTATGACTATTACGTCTATCAATACGCCACCGGCTACGCCGCCGCCATTGCCCTGTCCCGCCGGATTCTCAGCGAGGGCAAGCCTGCGGTGGACCGCTATCTGGACTTTCTCAAGGGCGGCTGTTCCAAAGACCCCATCGCCCTGCTCCGGGGGGCCGGGGTGGATATGGCCTCACCGGACCCCATCAATGAGGCATTGGACTTGTTTGGCGGGCTGATTGACGAGATGGAGGCATTGACCCGTTCCTGAGAAAGGTTTTTGTCATTTGAATAACCAAGACTGGTTTGATTGTGTGAGTTTTTAGTTGACTTTCAAGTCCCCTTATGTCATACTGAATATGACTTTAGTTCTTCAGTGGCTTAAAGCAAATGGCTTGACCACTGAACTGAGAGAGGGGTTTGGAAATGAAAAAGAGAACGTGCTCAAAACTTTTCGCTGGTCTTCTGGCCTCTGCCTTCCTGATGGGCAGTGCGTTTGCCGCAGGCAATGTCACAACCCGGACCGTCCAAGCCATTTATTCCGGAATCCGGCTGGTCGTGGACGGCGTTGAAGTCACCCCGGCAGACGCTTCCGGAAACGTGGTGGAACCGTTCATTATTGACGGCACCACCTATCTTCCGGTGCGCGCGGTTGCCAACGCGCTGGGCAAAGCGGTCGATTGGGAAGGCGAAACCAAGACCGTTTACATCGGAGAAAAGCCCGGTCAGGCCGCCCCGTGGCTGAAACCCCATCTGACCGATCACGCTACGGTGTATGACGGATCCGACCTGCAAAAGTTTTTCACTGTGGCAGGCGCAAAGCATACGGACGGCTTCACCATGGAGAGCTACCGCTATTGGTGGAACGCCAGAGACTGCTGGGACGGCTCCGCGGTCTGGGCCACAAACAGCCAGTATAAATCTATGACGTTTACTGTGGGGCACACTGGCAACGCCCAGCTTAATGCCTGCCTGAAGGTTTATTTTGACGGCGTTTACGCCGAAACCTATGAGCTGCCAGGGTGGGACGGAGCACCCAAGACCATCACAATCCAACTGGATTATGCTCCTAATGTCAAGTTGGAGCTCGTGGCGGATGCTCTGCCCGACACCTCATCCCGCACGCCGGTGTATGGCTTCTATGACGTTTCTTTCGCACAGTAACCACATCCAGTACCGCATAAGGGAGGGGCTTGCCCCTCCCTTAGTTTTCGAGTTTATCCACGTCCACTTTGTATTGTCTTCTTGCAAAGCATAAAAGAAGCGCTTTTGTTGCCCTTTTCATATCACAGAATTTGTGCTATAATAAATGTCCTATTGATGCTCATTACTTGATAAGGAGAACATGTCATGTCTGTCAAAGAGGAATTTATAGAAATCTTCCGGGAGAACGTCACGCGGGAAGGGGCGGACGCCCTGCTGGACTACCTGGAAAACAAAAGCGATTTCTTCACCTGCCCAGCCTCCGCCCGCTACCACGGGGCCTATCCCGGCGGGCTGTGCGAGCACTCCCTGAACGTCTACCATTGCCTGGTGGACTACCTAAGCCGGGAGCGGGTTCAGGAGCTGTACGGCCTGGAGGTCTCTGAGGAAAGCGCCGCCATTGTGGCCCTGCTTCACGACTTGTGCAAAATCGGCTGCTACCGGCCCGGCACCCGGAATGTGAAGGGACCTGACGGAAAGTGGACCCAAGTGGCCACCTACGAGTTCCATGATCCCATGCCCTACGGCCACGGGGAAAAATCTGTGTACATCATCAACGGCTACCTTCGCCTCACCCGGGAGGAGGCTTTCGCCATCCGTTACCACATGGGCTTTTCCGGCCACGAGGACGCCAACACCGTGGGCCGGGCTTTCCAGATGTATCCTTTGGCCTTCGCCCTGTCCGTCGCTGACATGGAAGCCACCTATTTTCTGGAAAATGAAGATTCCTGAAGGAGGTCCACCCATGGCAAAGCGAATCAACGACCTGGGGCGGGACCCGGTAGGCCCGCTGCTGCTGCGGCTGGCCATCCCCTCTGTCACCGCCCAGCTGGTCAACGCCCTTTACAACATCGTGGACCGCATGTACATCGGCCACATCGAAAACGAAGGGGCTTTGGCGCTCACCGGCCTGGGCGTCACCTTCCCTGTGCTGATGATTATTTCCGCCCTGTCCGCCCTGGTCTGCGTGGGCGGTGGATCTCAGGCCGCCATCCGGATGGGAGAGGGCAATCAGGAGCGGGCCAATGAAATCCTGGGAAACTGTGCCTGCCTGCTGCTGATTTTCTCCGTTCTGGTGACGGGCTTCTTCCAGCTCTTCAAGGAGCCTCTGCTTCTGCTCTTTGGAGCCAGCGAAAATACCATCGGCTACGCCTCCGACTACCTTTCCATCTACTTGTGGGGTACAGTCTTTGTCCAGTGCTCCGTGGGGCTCAACTTCTTCATCTCCAATCAGGGCTTTTCCACCGTCTCCATGCGGACCGTGCTGCTGGGCGCAGCCACTAATATCGTGCTGGACCCCATCTTCATCTTTGGCTTCCACATGGGCGTCCGGGGAGCGGCCCTGGCCACGGTCATCGCGCAGGGGGTGTCCGCCGCCTGGGTGCTCCGATTCCTCACCGGCCCCAAAACCAAGCTGCGGATTCAGAAACGGTACTTCCGCCTGCGGCGGCAGGTGCTGGCTCCCGTGCTGGCCCTGGGCCTGTCCCCCTTTATCATGAACGCCACGGAGAGCGCCCTGAATATCGCCTTCAACTCGTCCCTGAAGCGCTACGGCGGCGACATGGCAGTGTGCGCCATGACCATTTCCGCCAGCATCGTTCAAGTGATGTCCACCCTGTTTGCCGGCGTCTCCCAGGGCGCTCAGCCCATTGTCAGCTACAACTACGGCGCAGGCCAGTCCGACCGGTGCCGGCAGGTCTTCCGCCTGCTGTTCACCATCTCCCTCACCCTGTCCACCGCCTTCTGGCTGGCCCTGCGGCTGGTTCCCGGCGTGTTCATCGCCATTTTCAACGACGACCCGGCCCTGGTGGACTATGCGGTCTGGGCAGTCCAGATCTACGCCGCCGGACTCTTTATCATGGGCGTCCAGTTCTCCTGTCAGAACGCCTTTGTGGCTTTGGGCCAGGCGAAAATTTCGCTCTTTCTGGCCCTGCTCCGCAAGTGCATCCTGCTGATTCCGCTGATTTTCATTCTGCCCCGCTTCTTCGCGGACCAGGTATTCGCCGTCTTCCTGGCGGAGCCTGTGGCGGATATTCTGGCCGGTCTCACGACCGGAACCCTCTTTTTTCTCCGCTTCCCCCGTATTCTCGCCGCCCGGGAAAAGGAGCTGGCGGAAAAGCGGCCCGCCTGACCCACTCAGAAAACGAAAGCCCCTGGCGCGGAACCCTTTTGGATTCCCGCGCCAGGGGCTTTCAATCTAAGAGCCTGTTTAAAATCTCCAGGTGCGCCGGATAGGCCGGGATTTTTTCGCCCGGCAAGGAAAAAAGCGCAGGAATACTGGATGTATTCCGAGCATTTTTAACGCGGCTGGACGGGAAAAGACCGGTTCAGACGGTGTGCC
>JAAWCD010000109.1 GCA_022793095.1 Oscillospiraceae bacterium
CAGGCTGTCGAAAAAGTCGACAGCCTGACGCTGATTTCGTCATTCTGACGAAATCAGCCGCCTGCGGGCGGGTGGCTGCACGCGAAAGCGGGGGCTTCCGCCCCCCTTTCACACTATCCCCCTGCTCTGAAGCCTGTCCGCCTTGACTTCTGATTTCAATCCAGACTTTTCTGACAAACCAAAGAGCGGCAGGAAAACCTGCCGCTCCTATCTGTTTAAAGTTCTTTTGGTTCTTTTCTTTCAAGAAAAGAACATTACTTCGCGTATTCCACTGCCTTGGTCTCACGCAGGACGTTGACCTTGATCTGGCCGGGGTACTCCAGCTCGTCCTCAATGCGCTTGGCAATGTCCCGGGCCAGCAATACCATCTGGTCCTCGCTGACCTCCTCCGGCTTGACCATAATCCGGATCTCACGGCCCGCCTGAATGGCGTAAGCCTTATCCACGCCCTTGAAGGACGAGGAGATGGATTCCAGCATCTCCAGCCGCTTGATATAGTTCTCCAGGTTCTCACGCCGCGCGCCGGGCCGGGCCGCCGAAATGGCGTCTGCCGCCTGCACCAGGCAGGCGATGATGGTCCGGGGCTCCACATCGTTATGGTGGGCCTCGATGGCGTGAATGACCTCCTCGTTCTCCCGGTACTTCCGGGCCAGCTCCACGCCGATTTGAACGTGAGAGCCCTCCACCTCGTGGTCGATGGATTTCCCCAAGTCGTGGAGCAGGCCCGCCCGCTTGGCCAGAGTCACGTCCGCGCCCAGCTCCGCCGCCAGCAGTCCGGCGATGTGAGCCACCTCCATGGAGTGGTTCAGCACGTTCTGGCCGTAGCTGGTGCGGTACTTCTGACGGCCCAGCAGCTTGACCAGCTCCGGATGCAGGCCGTGGACATTGGTCTCGAACACCGCCCGCTCGCCTTCGGACTTGATGGTGGCGTCCACCTCCCGCTTGGCCTTCTCCACCATCTCCTCAATGCGGGCGGGGTGGATACGGCCGTCAGCGATGAGGCGCTCCAAAGCAATGCGGGTGATCTCCCGGCGGACCGGATCGAAGCAGGAGACCGTAATGGCCTCCGGCGTGTCGTCGATAATCAGTTCCGCGCCGGTCAGGGTTTCCAGCGTGCGGATGTTGCGGCCTTCCCGGCCGATAATACGGCCCTTCATCTCGTCATTGGGCAGGGGCACCACAGAGACGGTTACTTCGGCCACATGGTCGGCGGCGCACCGCTGAATGGCCAGGGCGATCATTTCCCTGGCGTAGGTGTCGGCCTCCTCCTTGTAGTGGGTTTCGATCTCCTTCAGCTTCATGGCGGACTCGTGGGTGACCTCGGTTTCCAGCTGGCTGATGAGGTAGTTCTTGGCCTCCTCCACCGTCAGACCGGAAATCCGTTCCAAAACCTCCAGTTCGCTGCGCTTGATCCGTTCGATTTCCTCCTTGACCGCTTCCACGTTCGCCAGGCGGGCGGACAGCTTTTCGTCCTTCTTTTCGATGGCGTCGGTCTTGCGGTCCAGGTTTTCTTCCTTCTGCTGGAGACGGCGCTCCTGCTTGTTCAGCTCGGCGCGGCGCTCCTTGACCTCTCGGTCGTTTTCGTTGCGGGCCTTCAGAATTTCTTCCTTGGCCTCCACCAGCGCTTCCCGCTTCTTGCTTTCCGCGCTCTTGATGGCATCGTTGAGGATGCGGGTCGCCTCCTCCTCAGCGGAGCCGATTTCCCGCTCCGCCGTGGCCTTCCGCCGGGCGATGCCGATAAAGACTCCGGCAATCAGCGTAATGGCCGCGCAGATCACCGTAATCAAGATGGCTGCTACAATCGAAATCATAATTTTTTTTGACACACCTCCTGTTTTTTTCTTGTGGCGTTATGCCGTTGAATGACAAAAAAGCCCCATCCGCCCATTATAAAATAAGGGCTGGAAGGGGAGGGCAAAAGCCCCGGACAGCCTAACCAAGGCCGCGCATTGGCAGCATGCGGGCCGAAGCAAGCAGTCTATGGATTTTTTATAGGTTGTCTCAGGCCAGGGAGGCAGAAACGCCCGGCGGGCATACTCCGACCGTAGAACCGCAAAAAGCGCGGCTATTTTCCCGGCTTGCGGGCAAGGCTATAAAAAACGCGCGGTGGATTGCTCCGCCGCACGACGTGTCTTGAAAAACATCCCCTACAGTTCTTCAAATCAATCCATATTTATTTTAGTGTGTTTTAGGCAAACTGTCAAGAAAAATCCTCTGCCAGTTCCGGCTTCTGGGTGGGAATTTCACAGAAAAGGCAGTGCGGCGGGAAAAAATGCCCCCGCCGCAGCGCCAAAAACACATTATGTCAACCGGGCGGCATAGGAAACCCAGCCGGCCCGCTCCCGGCGCCGGAAGATATGGAGGCCGTTTTCCTCCAGGGCTCTGCCCACCTCCTCCGCTCTGGTGTCGATGATGCCGGAGCAGAGGAAGACGGCGTCCTCTGTCATAAATTCACGGGCGAAGGCGGACAGGGGAATGATGACGTCAGCCACAATATTGGCCAGCACCAGCTGGTAGCCGCTGCCTAGGGACCGGCGCAAACCGGCGTCCTTGGTGATATCTCCGGCCAGCACCCGGAAGCGGTCCCGTCCAATGCCGTTGAAGGAGGCGTTTTCCTCCGCCACATCCACGGCCTTTGGGTCGATATCGCAGCCCACTGCTGTGTCCGCGCCCAGCGTCAGGGCGGCGATGGCCAAAATACCGCTGCCGCAGCCCAAATCCAGCACCTTACTTCCAGGGCGGACGTACTCTTCCAGGCCCTCCATACAGAGCTGAGTCGTGCCGTGGGAACCGGTGCCGAAGATGAGGCCGGGGTTCAGGTACACCGGGACCCGGCCTGCCGGGACGGTCCCGCCCCGCTCCCACTCAGGGACCACGTACAGCCTGTTTCCGACGGTCATGGGCTTGTAATAGGATTTCCAGTTGTTGGCCCAGTCCTCTTCCCGAAGAGAGGCGGTTTGGACGGCCAGGGAGCCGGGGTCTTTGTTCAGGCGGCTTCGGAAGCCCTCCAGCCCGGCCACGATTTCGTCCAGCCGGGCATGGCCGTCCTCGTCGCCGGTGACGTAGAATTTGACACGGGTGACGCCCCGCTTGGAATCAAGAAGCTCCTCATCCACGTAATCCCAATACTGCTTGTTGTGCTCCAGAAAATCGGTAAAATCCCCCTCGTCCTCAATGACCAGCCCGGTCATGCCGGCAGCGGTCAGCCAGGCGGTCAAATCGTCCAGCGCCGCCGGGGTGGTGTCGATGGAGACCTCCAGCCAGATCTGTGTTTCCTCCATGGGCGGTTCCTCCTGTCAAAATGTTGATAGCCTCAGTATACTCAATTTCCGCATGTTTTGCAATGAGGTGTGTCAGAATAGGAGGAAACGTCTCCGCGCACCACCAATCACACATTACAGAAGGAGGAATCCATCCATGGAATTTTCCAACGATTACGCGCTCCTGAACGAAATCTACCTCACCGGCGTCATGGGCGTGGAGTCCATTCGCGGCCTGCTGCCCAAGGTCAAGAGCCCCCGCTTCCGCACTGACCTCCAGCGCCAGAATGAACAATACCAATCCGTCGCTCAGGAGGCGGACACCGCCCTGAACCAGATGGGCAAGTGCCCCGAGGAGCCCTGCCCCAGCCAGCTGGCTATGCTGAAGCTGGGGCTCTATGCAAACAGTCTGTGCAACCGGGAGACCTCCCATTTGGCGGAGATGATGATTCAGGGCAGCAATATGGGAATTCTCGCCCTGACGAAAGTGCTCAACACCTACCAGGAGGAGGATACCCCCGCCCGGGCCCTGGCTTCCCGCACGCTGGCTATGGAGGAGGAAAATATCAGGCGGATGAAGGCGTATTTGCAATGACAAACAGGAGCGCGCCGCTTGAAGTTCTTTTCGGTTCCTTTAAACTGGTTCTCCTGGGGGACTATCCTAATGCGCCCACCAAAATTTTAATCCCAATTCCAATCAACACACAGCCGCCCGCCAATTGCGCGCATCGCTGGCATAACCCGCCCAGAGTCCGCCCGGCGAGCCCTCCGGCAGCAGAAAGCACAAAGGCCGTGCCTCCGATCACCGCCGCGGCGGCCAGCACCGGAACTCCCAGGCAGGGCAGGGACACCCCGGCCGCCAGGGCGTCCAGGCTGGTTGCTACCGCCAGCGCCGCCAGCCGTCCTGGCCGGAGGTCCGCCGCTTCCGGCTGTCCACACCCGGCCAGACCATCCCAAAGCATGCGGCCCCCCAGCCAAGCCAGCAGCCCAAAGGAAAGAAGGCCCGCCGCCGCTTGACTCCGGGCGGAAACCCACACGCCAAACCAGCAGCCCAGCAGCGGCATCCCAAATTGAAACGCGCCGAACCAACAGCCCAGCTTAACGCTGTCCCGCAGCCGGAAGCCCGGTGTGGATACCCCGCAGGCTACGGAGACGGCAAACGCGTCGATTGCCAGGCTCAGTGCCATCAGCCAGACAGATACCATCTTCAAATCACCCCGCTCCTACTCTATGATCCGGACTGGGCGGACATGCAAAAATCAGGCCTCCGGATCTGCCGGAAGCCTGATTTTCTCAATTTCCTCAATGACAGCGGCGATTTTGCCCCGCCAATCCCAACATTTTGGCGAACAACGCGGCGTTTAGGACCCTGTTCCGGCGGTCCGCAGCCCTTCCGTCAGGCCCATCAGGAACTTCCTGGAGCTGGGCGCTTTGACTGGATGGCCGAACATCGACCGGTAGTAATCAGAGTCCTTGGCGTGGGCGATGCCGGACACCCGCTCCACATTTTTCGACACGTTGCCCGCAGAGGTGCCCCACTGGTCAGCCACCTGATGGAAAACCACTTTCATCAGCGGCTTGGGTTCCTTCAGCTGAATCAACGCCTCCGCGGCCTGACGGCACTGGTCGAATTTCAGGCCCGCCGATTCCACGCCAAGCCAGCGCAGCCGCAGCGCCAAAGAGTCGCCGTCCATGCCATAGGTTTGGATGCGGCGGAGCAGCACCTCCAAATCCAGCGGGTATTCCATCACATGCTTGACCCCCAGAGCAACGGCCGCGCTGACCAGCTGCCGGTCCCGCCGGGAAAGCAGCATCAACACCGGCGGGCTGCATGGCGCCCCGTATAACGCGTCCAGCACGCTCAGTCCGTCCATATCTTCCGCATTCGCGTCCAAAAGCAGTAAATCGGGCGGATCCGCCCAGATGCGTTCCAAAGCTTCCGCGCCGCTTCTGAGGGGCGGGAGCATTATGATCCCCGGCTGCTTGCCCAGCCAGCTGGACAGTAGAATCATTTGGTCCGGATCGTGCTCCACAAGAAGCACACGACAGGAAAATGCCATGATGGAGCCTCCTTCTCTTCCACCCGAATCCTCCATTCGACAAAATTCGGGCTTTTGTTTTATTGTAGCAGAAATACCGCCACCGTCAAGAAGGGAAAATTCGACATTTTTGGACATCCCGCCATTCTTCAAAGGTTGTCCACAATAAGTTTAAAAATCGTCCCAGGATTCTTCATGATTTGGACATAAAGACAGGTTAGAATGGAGACAATCACAGGAGGGAGCCCTTCCCTCCCAGAAAGAAAAGGAGCGAAAGCATCATGTATAACTCTTTTGACAACCGTAACGAACAGGGCGGCTCCTGGCAGTCCTCTCCTTCCTATAGCAACTACAACAGCCATCAGCCCTCTTTCGAGGCCAGCGGCTACCGTGTGGAGGATGCCCCGAAACAGCAGAAAAAGGGGCGAGGCAGAATTGTGGCCCTGGCGCTGTGCTGCTCCCTGTTGGGCGGCGCGGTGGGCGCCGGCGGCGTGGTCCTGGGCGGCCGGATGCTCCAGCCGGTTGGCACCTCCAATGTCCTGGAGGGGGACCGGTCCCTCTCCGTCATCAACGTGTCCCAGGTGGACACCAACAAGCTGCTGACCGCCGCGGAGGTCTACGCCGCCAACGTCAACTCCACTGTGGGCATCACCACTTCGACCGTCACCACCAACTATTGGGGGATTCCGGTGTCCGGCGCGGCGGCCGGTTCCGGCTTCATCCTCTCTGACGACGGCTACATTCTGACCAACTACCATGTGATTGAGGGAGCCACCGCCGTGTCCGTGTCCATGTACGACGGCACGTCTTATGACGCCTCTCTGGTGGGCTATGACGCCAGCAACGACATCGCCGTGCTGAAGATTGAGGCCGAGGGCCTGAAGCCGGTGGTGCTGGGGGATTCCAGCACCATCAATGTGGGCGACGACGTGGTGGCCATCGGCAATCCCCTGGGTGAACTGACCTTCTCCCTGACCAAGGGCACGGTCAGCGCCCTGGACCGGGAAATCACCCTGTCCAGTGGGTCCAGCTCCAACGGAACCGCCGGCTCCATCACTATGAGCCTGATGCAGACGGACTGCGCCATCAACTCCGGCAACTCCGGCGGCGCGCTGTTCAATATGTACGGCGAGGTCGTCGGCATCACCAACGCCAAGTATTCCAGCAAGAATTCCAGCTCTGAGGCTTCTGTGGACAACATCGGCTTCGCCATTCCCATCAACAACGTCCGGAACATTGTTCAGAGCATCATTGAAAAGGGCTACATCAGCAAGCCCTACATTGGCGTCACTGTATCCACGGTGAGCCAGAGCGAGCAGACCCGGTACAACATGCCCCAGGGCGCGGTCATTGAGAGCGTGACCGAGGACGGCCCCGCCGCCAGGGCGGGCCTCCAGACCGGCGATATTGTGACCCATGTGAACGGCCAGGAAATCGCCAGCCATCAAGAGCTGGTCAGCGCGGTGGGAGAGTGTGCGCCGAATGAGACGGTAACGCTGACCATCTACCGGCAGGGGCAGACCCAGGAGATAAGCGTCACTATCGGGGAGCAGCAGCAGCCGGCCATGGGAGAAGGAGCGAGCCAGAGCCAGCAGCAGCCTTCTCAGCAGGGACAGAATGACCTCTTCGGCTCCTTCCCCTGGGGCTTCGGCTATGGCTATTGAGGATATAGGGCAATCCATGAGCGGCAGGTTTTCCTGCCGCTCATCTTGGCTTGCGGAAATTGATTGCCCTTTGGGGCAAAATGGATTATAATAAAGAAAACGCTTTCGCTGAAGCGTCTGGAGCGGGGCGCGCCGGGAAACAGGAGGTCTTATGGACACGCGCGAGAAAATCCATCTGACGCTGCTTTTATTCTTTGTGGTGACCGAACTCTTTTTTTGCACCATCCTTCCGCCAATTTTGAAAGCATGCGATGACACCGCCTCAATTTTAAGCGCTCCCAAGCAGAAGCGCCTGCGCTGTTGGGGCCGGTTTGTGGAGGATACGCCGGAAAACCGCCTGCGTTTTTGCAGGCAGGCGAAACGGATATGGGCTTTGGTTCCCGTCTTTACGGCCCTTGTCTTTGCTCTCTTTTTCTTACTTCTCCCGTCGGAGCTTTGAGGTGAACCGAATGTTATTGAATTTATTTGCCGTAGGCGACGTGGTGGCGGAATCCGGCCTGGATTACCTGTGCCGGCATCTGCGGTCCCTGAAAAAATTGTACGATGTCCATTTTACGGTGGTCAACGGAGAAAACGCCGCCAACCTGGGGCTCACACCCAAACAGGCCGAGGCGATTTTGGACGCCGGCGCGGATGTCATCACCCTGGGAAATCACACCTGGGGCAAGGTGCAAATCACCGGATTTCTGGATGATTCCCCCTACATTCTCCGGCCCGCCAACTTTGCGCCCCAGGTTCCGGGCCGGGGCTGGGGCGTCTTTGACGGCCCCCAGGGCCTGCGGATTGGGGTGCTCAACCTGATCGGCCGGACGGAGATGGACCCCAACGCGGACAACCCCTTTACAGCGGCGGACCGGATTTTGAAGGAGCTGGACGCGGATCTGGCGGTGGTGGACTTCCACGCCGAAGCCACCAGCGAGAAGCTGGCCATGGCCTGGTATCTGGACGGCCGGGTGTCCGCCCACTGGGGCACTCACACCCATGTACCCACAGCGGACGCGCAGATTCTGCCCCAGGGCACTGGGCATGTCACCGACCTGGGCATGACCGGGCCGGTCAATTCCGTGCTGGGCATCAAGCCGGAGCTGTCCATCAACCGCTTTCTGGGCGGACTGCCCCGCCGGTATGAGGCCGCGCCCGGCCCTTGCAAGCTCAACGGGGCGCTGTTCACCATCGACACCCAGACAAAGAAATGCGTCGGGGTGCGAAGGGTGGACATTGCGGACTGAGCTGAACCAGTTCTCAAGCGGCACCATAAAAAGCGGTGGCTTTGATCCGGCAAAGCCGCCGCCCGCTGTACCCGCTGTATGAAATAGGACAGAATCCGGTTGCAAAAAGGCTTGACAAAGGGGCGCGGGCGTGGTAATATAACCAAGCTGTCACTGAATCGGAGGCCGGGCAATCTTTTTTCTTCCTGAGAACGCACGTCAATTGAAAAAGATGCTTGACAAAGTGAAAAAAATGAGTATAATAGTTTCTAGCTCTGTTTCAGCTTCTATATAGCGGGATTGTGTAAGGGTAGCACAGCAGACTCTGACTCTGTATGTGAGGGTTCGAATCCTTCTCCCGCTGCCAAGCGAAAAAGCCTTGTACCTTTTGCGGTACAAGGCTTTTTGCTGTTCAAACGGCGAATGACGAAAAAATCCGCCCGGCCCGGAATTTTGCCCCGCAGCGGATCTTTTGGTGGACGGGAGGGTAAATTCGTGCTATAGTCATTACCGGAAAAAATGATCGAATAGGAGGGTTTTACCGTGAAACAACCAAGTCCCACCACACCGGCGCGGCCTATTTTGGACGCCCGGCAGCTCGGCGTTCCCAAAATGATGATTCTGGGCCTCCAACACATGTTCGCCATGTTCGGCGCAACCATTCTGGTCCCCATCATCGTCAGCAGCCAGTACGGCCTGCCTCTGTCCATTCAGACGACCCTGTTCTTCGCCGGCATCGGAACGCTGTTCTTCCATGTCTGCTCTAAATTCCAGGTGCCCGCCTTTCTGGGCTCCTCCTTCGCCTTTTTGGGCGGCTTTGAGATGGTTTCCAAGCTGGACTCCGGCATCTATGCCGGCATGACAGCCCAGGACAAGCTCTCCTATGCCTGCGGAGGCATTCTGGTGGCCGGCCTGCTCTACCTGGTCCTGGCCCTGGTGGTCAAGCTGGCGGGCGTCAAGCGGGTGATGCGCTTCCTGCCGCCGGTGGTCACCGGTCCCATTATTATCTGTATCGGCCTCACCCTGGCACCCTCCGCCGTGAACAACGCCTCCATGTGCTGGCCCCTGGCCTTGGTAGCCCTGGCTGTCATCGTGATCTTCAATATCTGGGGCAGGGGCATGTTTAAAATCATTCCCATCCTGCTGGGCGTGGTTATTTCCTACCTCGCCGCCCTGCTCATGAACGCCGTGGGCATCACCAACGTGGACGGCAGCGCCATTCTGGACTTCACCTCTGTGGCGCAGGCCGGTTATCTGGGCCTTCCCCCCTTCCAGCTGGCGAAATTCGACCTTACCGCCATTCTGGTCATGGCCCCCATCGCCATCGCCACCATGATGGAGCACATCGGCGACATGTCCGCGATCTCCGCCACGGTGGGAGAGAACTTCGTTGAGGACCCCGGCCTGCACCGTACTTTGATTGGCGACGGTCTGGCCACCTCCCTGTCCGCCCTGCTGGGGGGACCCGCCAACACCACCTACGGCGAAAACACCGGCGTGCTGGTCCTTTCCAAGGTCCACGACCCCCGTGTCATCCGGCTGGCGGCCGTGTACGCCATCGTTCTGTCCTTCATCCCCAAAATGGCCAGCGTCATTGGCTCCATGCCTACCGCCATTGTGGGCGGCGTCTCCTTCATCCTCTACGGCATGATTTCCGCCATCGGCGTGCGGAACATCGTGGAAAATAAAGTTGACTTCACCAACTCCAGAAACCTCATCATCGCGGCGGTCATTCTGGTCTGCGGCCTGGGCTTCTCCTCCGGCCTGACCTTTACTGTGGCCGGAACCTCCATCACCCTGACCGGCCTGGCTCTGGCCGCCATTGCGGGCGTGGCGCTGAACGCCATTTTGCCCGGCAAGGATTATGACTTCGGTGTCAATCCCACCGGCGACCAGAACCGGGGGATTCATCAGTAAGAAACCCTCATGCCGCCCAAATAGAACAGCTCCCGGACCGTTTGGTCCGGGAGCTCAGTCTGTCGAAAAACGCGGCAGCCTGACGGCCCGATGCGGTCATCGGGCCCTACACGGGCGGTATCTGACGAAAAACTCACTGTTTTGTGACTATCTTCCAAATCTGAATAAGCACGGCCGGGCAGAAGGCCAGAAGGACAATCTGGCCCACATTGCCCAGGGTGAGGGCCTCCGACACCTGGAACAGCCAGCTCAGCCCCGGCACGAACAGTACCGCCGCCAGCAGCGCCGTCCCCAGCAAAAACGCACCCACGCTGTACCAGTTGGAGCTGATCCCCAGCTTGAAAATGGACGCCTCGCTCCGGCAGTTGAAGCTGTGAAACAGCCGGGCCAGGGTTAAGGTGGAGAAGGCCATGGTCATAGCCAGTCCCGGCCCCGCCTGAGCCATGCCAATGTGGTAGCCAGCCATAGTGAATACCGCAATCATCGCTCCCTCCAGTCCGATACGGGCCAGCAGAGGCTTCGTCAAGATGTGCTCCTTGGGGTCCCTGGGCGGCTGGTCCAGCAGGCCCGCCCTGGCGGGCTCCATGCCAATGGCAATGGCAGGCAGGGAGTCGGTGAGCAGGTTGATGAACAGCAGATGAACTGGGGCGAAAGGCACGGACAGTCCGGCGATGGAGGTGTACAGCACCCCCAGAATGGCCGCCATGTTGCCTGACAGCAGAAACCGAATGGCGTTCTTAATGTTCGTGTAAACCGCCCGGCCGTTGGTCACAGCCTTGACAATGGTGGCGAAATTGTCGTCTGTCAGAATCATGGAGGCGGCATCCTTGCTGACCTCCGTGCCCGTGATGCCCATGGCCACGCCGATATCCGCCTTCTTCAGGGCCGGGGCGTCGTTGACGCCGTCGCCAGTCATGGACACAATACACCCCCGCTTCTGCCAGCGGTCCACAATCCGGATCTTGTGCTCCGGAGATACACGGGCGTAGACCGCCACCTTTTCCAGCAGCCGGTCCAGCCCTTCGTCGCTCATGGCGTCCAGCTCCGGCCCGGACAGGGCCATGTCTCCCTCCTGGAAAATTCCAATCTGCTTGGCGATGGCCGTGGCAGTCACCTTGTGGTCGCCAGTAATCATGATGGTGCGGATGCCGCCCCGCTTGGCGTCCGCCACCGCCTGCTTTGACTCCTCGCGGGGCGGGTCCATCATGGAAATGAGGCCGATAAAGGTGAAGTCCCGCTCGTCCTCCAGCGTCAAGGGCCGGAGGGAATCAAGTTCCCGCCGGGCAAAGGCCAACACTCGAAGGCCCTCCTCCGACAGCTGCCGGTTGACCTCCGAAACGCGCTGCCGGTCCTCCTCCGTAATGGGCCTGGGCCCCTGCGCGGTGAGTATCCGGGCGGAACGGGAGAGCAGCACATCCATAGCCCCCTTGGTGTACAGAACGGGCCCGCCTTCTGTGTCAAACAAGGCGCTCATCAGCTTCCGGTCCGAGTCAAAGGCCAGCTCGGAAATCCGGGGGTGCTGCTGGCGGTACGCCTGCTCAAAGACAAAGTACTTCTGCCCCAGATTGACCAGCGCCACCTCCGTGGGGTCGCCCAGCTCTTGGCCATCCCGGCTGGTAGCGTCGTTGGCCAGCACTGCGGACTTCAAAAGCTGATACCAGACGGGATTGGAGAAGTCCATCTCTTCCGCCTCCGCCAAGGTGAAGCCGGCGTAGACCTTCTGCACCGTCATCTTGTTCTGGGTCAGAGTGCCGGTCTTGTCCGAGCAGATGACAGACACGGCGCCCAGGCTTTCCACGGCCTTGAGCTCCTTCATAATGGCGTTTTCACGGGCCATTTTCTGGGTGCCGATGGCCTGGACAATGGTGACGATGGAGGACAGCGCCTCGGGAATGGCAGCCACTGCCAGGGCCACGGCGAACATCAGGGAGTCCAGCAGCGGCATCTGACGCCAGAGGGACAGGCCGAACACCAGCACACAGATGACCAGAATGGCGGCTGCCAGCTTTTTGCTGAAGCCGTCCAAGCTGATTTGCAGGGGCGTTTTTTTCTGCTGGGTCTGGTTCATCAGGGCGGCGATTTTGCCGATTTCCGTGTCCATGCCCGTGCCGGTGACCACCGCCAGGGCCCGGCCGTAGGTGACAAGGGAACCGGAAAAGACCATGTTCTTCTGGTCTCCCAGGGCCACCTCCTCCGCGGTGATAACCTCGCTGGTCTTATTCACGCCTTCGCTCTCGCCGGTGAGGGAGCTTTCGTTGACCTGGAGGGCGTAGTTTTCCACCACCCGGCCATCCGCCGGCACCAAATCTCCGGCCTCCAGCACCAGCAGGTCGCCGGGCACCAGCTCGCGGGAGGGAATGGGGATGGTCTCCCCGTCCCGGACAGCCTTGGCGGTGGGCGCGGACAGGGCTTTCAGGCTGTCCAGGGATTTTTCCGCCTTGAAATGCTGGACTGTGCCCAAAATGGCGTTGAGAATCAGCACGGCGAAGATGACAATGGTGCTCTCCCCGCTGCCGGAGGCGGCGGAAATCACGGCGGCCGCGATGAGAATGACCACCATCAGGTCCTTGAACTGGCTCAGAAAGACCTTCAGGACTCCGTCTTTTTGCTGCTCTGCCAGAGCGTTGGGGCCGTACCGGGCCAGCCGCTCCGCCGCCTGAGCGGCAGTGAGGCCGGCCTCTCCCGTCTGGAACTCCTGACGGACAGACGCGGCAGTTTCTCGGAAGTATGATTTCATGTGCGCTGCTTCACCCTTTCTTTCTGTTGGGAAGTCCTTTTATCTGCGTTTGGGAAAATAAAAAAGACTTTTTGCTATGATTATTCACGGAATCCCGCAGAAATAATCACACCAAAAAGTCTTGTTACCGGCTTCAGCCGCCGGCCCATGCAACAGGCGCTGCCAGACGGGCGGAGCCGGGTTTGTTGCTGCATGACGAAGAACTACTCCCTTTTCACTATGACAGTAGATTCAGTTGTCTCTATTATCTTACTCCATCCCGGCCGGTTTGTCAAGGGGGTTCTCCACACCTAAAAAACTCCCCTTTTACTTTTTTACATTTCTGTGCTAAAATGATAACGTTCACTGATTCCCAAACGACGCAAAGGAGAACCCAATGAAGCAAGTTGAAGCCATTGTAAGTGAAGTTCGTTCTGTCATGGTGGGCAAGGACGAGGCGGTGGTGAAAACCCTGCTGGCCATCCTGGCCGGAGGACATATTCTCATGGAGGACATCCCCGGCGTGGGAAAAACCACGCTGGCCGTCACCTTTTCCAAGGTGCTTGGCCTGAGCTACCGCCGGGTTCAGTTCACCCCCGACGTGTTACCCAGCGATATCACCGGCTTTTCCGTCTACGACCGGAACACCGGCGAATTCCGATATCAGCCCGGCGCGGTGCTGTGCAACCTGTTCCTGGCCGACGAGCTGAACCGGGCCACCAGCCGTACCCAGTCCGCCCTTCTCGAGGCCATGGAGGAAGGACAGGTCACTGTGGACGGTCAGAGCCGCCCGGTGCCTCAGCCCTTTATCGTCCTGGCTACCCAGAACCCAGCCGGAGCCAAGGGCACTCAGCTCCTTCCAGACTCTCAGCTGGACCGGTTTATGATCCGCCTCTCTCTGGGCTATCCAACGCCGGAGGAAGAGGCGGAGATGATCCGCCGCAAGCAGCAGGGCAAAACGGTTCAGACCGCGCAGGCCGTGGTGGACCTGGACGGCCTGGCCCGGATGCGGGCGGAGGCGGCCCAGGTCTTTGTCAAGGACAATCTTATTGACTACATCGTCCGGCTGGTTTCCGCCACCCGGAACCACCCCATGATCCGTCAGGGGGGCAGCCCCCGGGCTTCCCTGGCCCTGACCGCCATGGCCAAGGCTGCCGCCTGGGTCAACGGCCGGGATTACGTGGTCCCCGCCGACGTGCGGATGATCTTCCGGGACGTGATGGAGCACCGGCTCATCTGGGCCCCCGAGTGCACGGCTGGCCGGGCCTCTCTGCTGCGGGATCTGTTCAAGCAGGTCACCCCGCCCCAAATCAAGTAATGGGGCCCGGCAAAGGACTCTGGTGCTGGCTGGCCGTTCTGGGGGGATTGCTGGCCCTGTACCGGGTGTATGAAGGCTGGCTGGCGGAGGCCCTCCTTCTGGCTGCCCTGGCCCTGCCCCTTTTGTCCCTTCTGCTCAGCCTGCCCGGCCTCCTCACCGCCCGTCTCAGACTGGAATCCGGCGGGACCGTCCTTCGGGGCCAGCCGGGAGAGGTCCGGCTCATGTTTGTCCGTCCCCGCTGGACACTGCCGCTGCCGGTCCGTGTCCGGCTGAGGCTGGTCAACCGGCGAACCGGCAGCGCTCAGCGCCAGACCGTGCGGAGCACCCTCCAACGCGCCCTTCCCGTGGATACGGAACAGTGCGGCGTGGTCTGCTGCACTGTGGAGCGGGCCCGGTGCTATGATTTGCTGTCCCTGGTCTACGTCCGCTTGAGAAGCGGCGGAGACCGCCTCCCGGACGGAACCCGTTTGGGCGCTCAGGTGGAGGTGCTGGTTCTGCCCCGGCCCCGGCCTCCGGCTGTGGAGCCGGAGCTGGAGCCTGAGACGGCGGTGAAGCTCTTTCCCAAGTACGGCGGAGGCTTTGCCGAGGACCACGACCTGCGGGAGTACCGGCCCGGCGACCCGCTGAACAGCCTTCATTGGAAAGCCAGCGCCAAGCTGGACCAGCCTGTGGTCCGGGAGCCTCTGGTTCCCCTGAGTCAGGACCGGCTGGTCACCTTCTCTTCCGGCCCGGACCGGCTTGAGGAGACGCTTGACCTGCTCTACTGGCTCTGCCTCCGGCTGAGCCAGCGGGGGGACGAGTACCAGTTGGGCTGGAAGGAGGGCGGAACCGGGCGCTGGGTTCCCGTGACCGCACCGGAGGAGGTTCAGCCCGCCTTTTACCGGCTGCTGTCCGCCCGGCCGGACGGCGTGCCCCCGATTGACCAGGGCGCTGTTCTCTGCCGCTTTCACGTGGAAAAGGGGGAGGTGTCTGTCCTGTGAAACGTTGGGAATGGGCGCTGAACGCACTGGCCAATCTGCTGCTTTTGCTGCTGGTGGTGTACAGCCTCCTTTATCTGGCTGTTCACGCCTTTGATTTGAACTGCGATTTGAACCGGCTTTCTCTGGTACTTCTGCCTGTGTGCCTGCTGTTCTGGGTCTTCTTCTGCTTCCGGCGCAGCCGCCTGTTTCTGGCGGCGGTGCTGGCGGCCGCGTCATCCCTGGCCCTCTGGAACCGGGGCGGTGACTTTTGGGGCCGGGCTTCAGAGAGCATGGAGGTCATCCTCTCCCAGGCCGCGGCCTGCTACGCCAGCGCCTACGGCTGGGTGTCCTTTGACCTTGCCCCAGCGGAGGGCGACGGCACCCTCTGCCTGCTGATCGTGGGGTGCCTGCTGGCAATGTACTTCGGGTGGGCGCTGAACTCCATGAGCACCCATCCCCTTTGGGCCCTGGGCGGATCGGCCCTGCTGTTCGCTCCTCTCGCCGCCATTCACGGCTACCCGGAGCCTCTGCCTATGGCGGGGCTGCTGGCCTTTTGGGCGCTGCTGCTGCTCTCCGCCGGCCTGCGGCAGCAGCGGGAACCTTCCGCCGGGCTGACCACCCTGGTCTTGACCCCGTTGGTGGGCCTTCTGCTGGTCCTGGGGCTGACCGCCCTCCAGCCGGCGAATTACCAGCCAAATCCCTACCTGCACGCCTTTGCCGGCCGGGCGGCGGAGCTCTGGGAGGAGACGGTTTCCGCGGTCTACTCCAAGGAGGATCCGGGCCAGGCGGATCCCCAGCCGTCCCAGGCGGCAAACACGCCGGAAGCGTCCCAGCCGGTGCCGGAAGCACCTGGCTGGCGGGCCGACCAGGCCACCGGGGAGCGCCAGGGCCGGAGGACTGCCATTGATCTGACAGAGCTCGGGCCCCTGAGGCAGAGCCAAGTCACCATCATGCGGGTCAATTCCGACCGGTCGGGGACCACCTACCTCCGGGGCATCTCCATGGGGGATTACACCGGGAGCACCTGGGAGCCTGCACATCTGTCGGAAAGCGCATGGGCTTACTCGGCGGGAAAATCGGCGCTGGCCGCCGGCGGACAGATGGGACACATGCAGGTCCACATGCTTCAATACTCGGCCATCAGCTATCTGCCCTACTACTATTGTCCGCCGGATGACCTGGCCGTAAGCGATGTGTCTCTGCGCCTGATGGGCGAGGACCAAGAGGAGCGGGACTATGTGTTCTATGACGGGCCGCTTTCCGCGCTGCTGTCCCATGCCGCAAGCGGCTATGATGATAGGATTTACCATGACTACACCCAGCTTCCCGACGCCACCCGATCAGCTCTGCTCCAGCTGGCGGAGGAGGTGGGCCTGACGGGCGAGCGGGTGGAGCTCATCGAGCAGGTGGCGGACTACATCCAGAACACGGCGGTCTATGAGACCGAGATGGAGCCCTTCCCCGAGGGGTCAGATTACGCGGTGTACTTTCTCACCGAGGCGAAGGAGGGCTACTGCGTCCACTTTGCCACGGCAGCCACCGCCCTGTACCGGGCCCTGGGCATTCCAGCCCGGCTGGTCAGCGGCTTTGTCTTCCAGGCCAAGGCGAACGAATGGACGCCGGTCACCGGCGAGCACGCTCATGCCTGGGTGGAGGTCTACCTGGACGGGGTGGGCTGGGCACCGGTGGAGGTCACCGGCATTGTGGACGGCGAGCCTCTGACAGAAGCGCCGGAGGACAAGCCTCAGACGCCGGAGGAGGAGCCGGAGCCGGAGGAAACAGCCGCCCGGCCCGCCTGGACCGGGCCGGTTCTGAAGGCTTTGTCAGTGGTACTGGGTCTGGCGGCGGCGGTTGGGCTGATTGTTCTGCGCCGGAGGCTGGTGTTGGCCTGGCGGGCGCGCCGGTTCGGGAGCCGGGACCCCAATCGGGGAGCGGTCCGACTGCGGCAGTATGCCCGCAGGCTGGAAAAGCGGGGCGTCCCCTTCCCGGAGGCGCTGGAGGAGCTGGCCCAGCGGGCCTGCTTCGGCAGCAGGCCGGTTCTGCCGGAGGAGCTGGAGCGCTGCCGCGAGCAGGTGGAGGCCGGAGTCAGGGTTCTGGTGGAAACCGCGCCCAAGTGGAAGCGGATCTGGCTGCAATATGGACCCTGCCTGTAGATTAAAGTTCTTTTTGCTTCTTTTTCTTGAAAGAAAAAGAAGCAAAAACAAACGCCGGCTGCCGGGGAGCTTCCCCGGCAGCCGGCGTTTTTCCAGCATGGGCACAGAATGAGCGTTGGGCTCTGCCCAAGCCCGCCGGGGCTTTGCCCCGGACCCCACCGCCCTTTGAAAAGGGCGGCCCTAAACTTTCACATGCCCAGATAGGCGGATTTCAGCGCCTCGTTGGACAGGAGCTCCTTCGCGGAGCCCTCCATCACGTTTTTGCCCGTCTCGATGACGTAGGCCCGGTCGGCAATCTCCAGTGACACCTGGACGTTCTGCTCCACCAGCAGAATGGTGGTGCCCATCTTGTTGATGCTCTGGATGATTTCAAACACCTGCTCCACTACAACGGGAGCCAGTCCCAACGAGGGCTCGTCCAGCATCAACAGCTTGGGACACTGCATCAGCGCCCGTGCAATGGCCACCATCTGCCGCTCGCCGCCGGACAGGGAGCCGGCCAGCTGTTTGCTTCTCTCCTTCAGCTTGGGAAACATGCTGTAGCACATATCCAGATTTTCCGCCCGCCTGGCCCTGGCCCCCTTGGCGTAGGAGCCCACCAGCAGGTTCTCGTGAATGGTCATATCCGGAAACAGCTTCCGGCCCTCCGGCACCTGAATCAGGCCAAGAGAGGAGATCTCATGGAGCTTGTATTTGGACAGGTCCTGACCCTCGAAGAGGACGGAACCGGACAGGGGCCGCAGAAGCCCTGACGCCGTGTTGATGGTGGTGGTCTTACCCGCGCCGTTGCTGCCCAGCAGAGCCACGATCTCCCCCTCGTTCACCGTGAGGGAAACGCCGTCCAGCGCCTGGAAGCTGCCATAATTTACATGAATCTTGTCAATGGTGAGCATCAGTGCTTCCCTCCTCCCAGATAGGACTCGATCACCTGGGGATTGGCCGCGATTTCCGCTGGCAGGCCCTCCGCGATTTTCGACCCCTGATTGATGACTACAATGCGGTCCGACAGATTCATCATGGCCCGCATGACGTGCTCAATGATGATGATGGACATGCCGCCCGCCCGGATTTCCCGGATAAGCTCCATGATGTTCTCCACTTCCGTGGGGTTCAGGCCGGCGATCACCTCATCCAGCAGGAGGACGTCCGGCTCCGTGGCCAGAGCTCTGGCCACCTCCATCCGCTTGAGCTCCGGCAGCGTCAGGGCGGATCCCCCCGCCCCGGCCCGCTTTTCCAGCCCCACCCGCTTGAGTACCTCCTGGGCCGCGTCTCTGGCGTCCGCCGTCTTGGGGTGGCGGACAAAAGCGCCCACCATGACGTTTTCCAGCACGGTCAGGTTGCTGAAGGGCTGGCAGATCTGATAGGTGCGCCCGATGCCCATTTTGCACATCTCATTGGCCTTGGGGTTGGGGATGACCGACCCGTGATAGGACAGTTCCCCCTCCGTCATGGGCATGGTACCGGAGAGCATGTTGAACAGGGTGGTCTTTCCCGCGCCGTTGGGGCCGATGAGACCCAAAATTTCGTTTTTGTTCAGGGAAATGTCCACATGATTGACGGCCAGCAGGCCGCCAAACCGTTTGGTGACACCCTTCCCGCTGAGAATGACTTCGCTCACCCCTGACCGCCTCCTTTCAGCTCCTTTTGGGCCTTCCGCTGCTCCAGCCGCGCCTGGAAGAAGGGCAGCAGGCCGCCTGGCATGAACAGGACCACCAGCATCAGGACCACACCGAACACGATGTTGGCCAGTCCGCTGACGCTGGAGGCGTAGATGGTGACGACGCGGTTGACGGTGTACATCAGCCCCGCGCCCACCACCGGGCCCCACAGGGTGTTGGCCCCGCCCACCACGCACATGACCATGATATTGATGGACAGGTCGTTGCCGAAAAGCTTGCTGGGGTCAATGTAGTTCATGAACATACAGTAAAACCCGCCGCCCACGGCGAAGAAGAAGGCGGAGATAAATTGCGCCCGCAGCTTCATGCCGATGACGTTGACGCCCAGGGAGGCGGCAGCGTCCTTGTTGGCGCTGATGGCCCGGAAGTAATAGCCGTCCCGGCTGTGGGAGAGGAACCAGGAGGCCAGCAGCACTAGGACCAGCAGGGCCAGAATGATGTAGTAATAGGAGAGCTTATCGGTGAACTGCATGTTCATGGGGCTGTAGCCGCTGGGAATCTTGTAGCCCTCCGCGCCCCCCAGCTTGAGTCCGCCCACAGTTTTGAAGTTCTTGAAGACCGTCAGCATGGCCAGCAGGATGGCAAAGGTGGCGAAGGAATAGTAAATGCTCTGCAATTTGAAGGTGGGATAGCCGATCAGCATGGAGAGCAGGCCGGTGACCAGACCGGAAATGAGGATACCGGCCCAAGGACTGATGCCCAGCTCGCAGTAGAGCACCGCTGTGATGTAAGCGCCCAAGCCGATGTAAATGCCGGATCCCAGGGAGAACAGGCCGGTGTAGCCGCCCATAATGTTCCAGGCGCTGGCGTAGTACATATACAGCAGCACAGTGATGAGGATGGACATAGTGGATACACCCAAATCCAGCACCGCCGGCACTGCCAGAAGCAGGACGAGCGCGGCCGCGAGAACGATCAGCTTGGTTTTCTGGCCCTTGGACAGGGCGGAAATCTTTGACATACGGCTCACCCCTTCTTCTTCCGGACCATCAGGCCGTTGGGCAGTACCAGCAGGATCAGAATAAAGAGCAGATAGATGATGATTTGGGCGATTTTGTCTCCCATCAGAACGCCGCCGAACTTCTCGATGATACCGATAAGGACGCCGGCCACCATCGCGCCCGGAATATTGCCCCGGCCGCCCAGCGCCACAATGATAAAGGACTTGAAGCAGAAGGAAGCGCCCACATAGGGGGACACGGAGTAGAAGGGAGTCAGCAGGGCGGCGGAGAGGCCCACCATGGCCAGGCTGATGGCAAAGCACAGGCAATAGACCTGGTTGGCGTTGATACCCATGAGCTGGGCGGTGTTCCGGTCCTGAGCCGTGGCCCGGAGGGAGCGGCCCATCTCGGTCTTCTGAATGAGGAAAAACAGCCCCGCGCAGCAGACCACCGCCAGCAGGAAGGAGATGGTTTTCGGCTTGGAAATCATGATGCTGCCCAGCTGGAGCATGCCGCTGTACCGTGTGTTCACGGATTTGACCTCCGCGCCGAAAATCATGTTGAACAGGGCCTGGAGAAACATTGACATGCCTGCGGTGAAGAGCAGGATATCCCGCCAGGCCACGCCCCCCCGGTTGATGAGCTTGTTGAACGCTGCTTTTTGCAGGCAGTAGCCCGCCGCGCCCATGACGGCGATGTTGACCAGAGCGGTCAGATAGGGGTCAAAGCCCGCGTATTTGGTCAGATAAATGGAGATGTACAGGGAGACCATCAGCACCTCGCCATGGGCCCAGTTCACCACGCCCATAACGCCGTAGGCGATGCTCAGGCCCAGTCCGATGGCCGCGTACACGCCGCCAATCAGGATGCCGTCAATCAATGCCTGTACCAGAAGGTCAAAAGACACTTAACTCCCTCCTTTTTTGGAATTGCCCCCGGCCCGGTCCCGGCGGGACGCGCAGGACCGGGGGCTTCTCTCCTTTTTCTTGAAAGAAAAAGAAGCAAAAAGAACTTTAAATTGCTCCTTCAGGGCGTTTTTAATAGACGATGATATCCGCGCCGCCGGTGTAGGAGGTGGGATAGACGATGGTCCACGCGCCGTTCTGAACCTGAACCATGACCATGCCGCCCATATCGCCCAGAGCGATGTTCTGATTATACCGCTCACCGCTGTCGCTGCCGTAGCCGGGGCTGGTCTGGCCCTCGGTGCAGAACTTTACGCCCTCGTAGCCGGAGAACCACAGAGCCCAGTCGCTGCCGTCCACGTCCATGCTGTACAGCGCGCCGGCAATGGCCTCCCGGTCCGCAGAGCCGGCCGCCTCAATGGCGTTGATGATGGTGGCCATGCCCAGCCAGCCCCAGCAGGGCTCCATGGTCAGGGCGTAGCCGTACTTGGCCTCGAAGTCAGCGGCCAGGGCCTCAGCCTCGGGAGCAGCTCCGCCGTAAGAGGGCACCCAAGGCGCGCAGTAAAGCACGTTTTCCGCCGCCGCACCGGCATTTTCAATGAACTCCAGGTCGCCGACGCCGCCGCCCAGGCCGATCATCTTGGCATCGCACTGATAGTCGGCCATCTGCTTGACCAGCAGGTTGGTGGCCGCGGAGAAGGTGGCCAGAATCACAAGGTCACAGTCAGAGCTCTTGATCTTGTTGACCAGTACGGACATGTCGGTGGTGGACTCGGAGACCGCTTCATCGACCACAACCTCGTAGCCCAGATCGCTGGCGTTGTTCCGCCAGCTGGTGACAGCGGCGCTGCCCCAGTCGCCCTCGTCATAGACTACGGCCACTTTGTCGGTGGGGTTGTCCGGCCGGACAGTGGACAGGTAGTCCAGCACAATCTCCCACATCTTGTCGCCGTCTGTGGATCCCACATTGGTGCGGTAAACATACTTGTTGGCCGTACCCATGAAGTTTTCCGCTGTGGCATTGGTGATGACATAGGGGATGCCGTGCTGTATCGCCAGCGGCGTGGTGGCCGCGGCCACAGTGCTGTTGTAGGGACCGATGACCGCGGAAACGCCCTGCTCAATCAGGTACTCAAAGGCGGAAACGCCGGTCTCCGGGTCGGAGGCGGAGTCCTGAAGGACCAGCTCAATCTGCTTTCCGTCCATGGACTTGATGCCGCCGTTCTGGTTGATGTAGCTGGCGCAAAACTCGATGCCGTCGTACTGCACGCCGCCATAATAGGCGGTCGCGCCGGACATGGGCAGCAGAACGCCCACCTTGACGGTGCCGCCCTCCGGGACGGTCTGGCCGCCCTGCTGGCTGTCGCCTTGCTGGGACGGGGGCGAGCTGGGCGGATTGTTGTTCTCTCCTCCAGGCTTGTTGCCGGCGCATCCGGCAAACAGGGAGAGTACCATAGCCAGGGAGACCCCGGCCGCGAGCAGCTTTTTCAGTCTTTTCATGTTGGTTCCTCCTTCTGCAAAATAGGACCGCGGTTGATTTGCGATACCGCTTAGGAATACTAGCAATCTTCATGCCACATTTTCTCTTTGTCCAGAAAGCGGGACAAAAAGCACCGTTACTCTGAACATTTCCCCCATACTTGAAAAAAGTTTTGATTGAAATGGCCAGCAGGGGCTGTTGCTCAGCCCTGGGGAACCGGCAAAGAGGGGGCAAGACCCATTTTTGCATTATCCATTTTTTGCCTCTATTGCGCTTTTAAGAACTTTCTAAGCCTTTAATCTCCATTTTATTCGGCCTTATTCCGGAAAGATCCCTCTTTTTCTCCTTGATGCAAAAACGACTTACAGCGAATCCCAGTGAATCATCGCACAGGGTCTGTCTCCCCGCCATGGCCGGTGGAAATACCCAGCTGTTTCGCCCGGCGGACCAATGTGGACTGGCTGAGCCCCAGGGCGGCGGCGGCGCGGTAGGTGGTTCCGTGCTCCTGAAGGGCGGCTTGAATCATCCGGCGCTGGAGCTGGTCCGTAGCTTCCTGAAGGGACAGCTGCTTTTCCGGCTGCCGGGTCTCCCGCAGATCCTGATACATGGCCAGACGCATCTGCTCCCGGTCCACCTCCACATCCTGGTTAAGCACCACCAGCCGTTCCATCAGATTGCGGAGCTCCCGCACATTTCCGGGCCAGTGATAGCTCAGCAGCTCCTTCCAGGCGTCCTGCGTCAGGGTGACAGGCTTCTGGTACCGCTGGCTGAATTCCGCCAGAAACCGCTTTCCCATCAGAACGATATCTCCGCCCCGCTCCCGAAGAGCGGGCAGGACGAGCGGGATGACATTGAGCCGGTAATAGAGGTCATCCCGGAAAAGTCCCTCCTCCACCCGCTTTTCCAGGTCCCGGTTGGTTGAGGCCAGAATCCGAACATCAATGGAAATGGTACGCACCCCGCCCACTCGTACAACCGTCCGTTCCTGAATCGCCCGCAGCAGCTTGGGCTGAAGGGCCATGGGCAGTTCTCCGATCTCGTCCAGGAGAATGGTCCCTCCGTTGGCAGTTTCCAGAAGCCCGGCCTTGCCGTCCTTCTGGGCTCCGGTAAAGGCCCCTTTTTCATAGCCGAACAACTCCGCTTCCATCAGGTTTTCCGGAATGGCGGCACAGTTGACCTTGACAAAGGGCTTCTCCGCCCGGGCGCTCAGCCGTTGGATTTCACTGGCCACCACCTCTTTGCCTGTGCCGGTAGGACCGCTGATCAGTACGGTCGCATCGCTTTGGGCCACTTGGGCGATCAGGCGGCGCAGGTGCTGAATTGGAGCTGACTCGCCCAGCAGCTGGCTTTCCGCAGGCTCTATCTGGCTGAAGCGCTTCGCCCGCTCGGAGCGAACCAGCTCCACCACTGTGGTGACCACATATTGAATTTCGCCCCGCTCGTCCAGCAGAGGGCGGGCCACAGCCACCGACTGCCCTTGATGGAGTGTCGCAGTATGGGGCAGCTTGGTTCTCAGGGTCTCCAGGGCGGCCGGCGCGGTAAATTCCCAGTTGGTGTCCTTCCGCAGTCCTCCGCTGTTGAAAAAAATCATATTCCGCATCACGTCGGACAACAACTTCCCCCGCACCTGGTCCATGGTGATGCCGAAATAAATCAACCAGGCCCGGTTTGCCTCTACCATCCGGCCCTGACTGTCAATGACGTGGACGCTTAAAGGGAGCGTGTCAATGATTTTCTGCAATTCGACTGGACATCTCATTCTCTCTTTTCCTCCCGACGCAAAACGAAGCTTTATATGGCCGCGGCTCTCAAGAACCCTGTCATGATATAAAGCTTATTGTAACAAAAGAAGCAAGAGAAATGCCAACTTTTCTGAACATGTGCCCAAATTCGCTTCTGTCCAAAGGCATCCTTGGCGAAGGCGAAAAAACAAACGCCTCCCGGCTCTTGCTGAGCCGAAAAGCGTTTGCACAGGCGCGCCGGCATCCGGCCAGCGCGGGGAAAACAGCGTTTTTAATTCATTGCCGCATCCTGCAAAGCGTCAAAGGCCGCCATGCACTCGTCCACCGTAGCGCCGTTGAGCAGGTCCCGCACGATAAGGCAGGTGTTTCCCCACTGCTCCACATTCATGCCCGCGTTGGAGCCCAACACATAGACGCCCTCCTCAATCCGGTCGCTGAGTGGCTTCAAAGCGGGAACACACTCCACCTTTACATTTTTGGAAGGTGAAATCACCCGGTTGGTCTCCGAATAGACCTGAAGGGCCTCGTCGGAAGTGATGACGTCCAGCACCTTCATGGCGTCCTCCAGATGCTCCGCATTGGCGCCCACGGCAAACCCGGTCATAGGCATCACCGGCATCTGGCCCCGGCTGCTGGGGAAACCGATGACCTGCATCTCAAAGTCCGTCTTTCCATAAGCGGTCTCTGTGTTTGCCGCGCCCCAGTAGGCCATGACGATCGGGGTCTTCCCCGCCAGGAAATCCGGTCCCTCCGCCTCAATGGCCTCGCTGACCAATGCCTTCGTCCGGTCGATGTAGCCTCGGTCAATCAGCGTCTGGAGAAATTCAAAGCCGGGCCGCAGATAGTCGCTGTACCTGGCATCCCCGCTGTTAAGGGCCGCGATTTCCGCCTCTATAGTTCCGCCGTTGTACAGGTCCGCATAGGCCAGGGCGAAGACAAACGTCTCCAACCACCAGCGGTTAGCCCCGATGGGGGTCTCTATGCCATTTTCCTGGAAGACCCGGCAGCACTCCAGAAACTCCTCCGGCGTCTCCGGCAGGCTGAGCCCGTATTGGTCGAACAAGTCTTTGTTGACAAACAGGCCGTAGGCAACCACCTCCTGGGGAATCGCCACCAGCTTCCCATCCACTGTGTTGGCGGTCCGGATGATCTCCCGCAGGTTCTCAGCGTTCCCAAGTCCCGACAGGTCTGCCAGCTTTCCTTCCGCTCCCAGGGCTAGAATGGTATCTGGGTTGAGCAGATACAGGTCATCCATATCGTTGCGGGCCCGGTCCAGGCAGATATCATCATAGGTCTTATCTTGATGGTCCTCCGCCGTGTAGGTCTTGTACGCCACAGTCACCCCCAGCGCTTCCTCTGCCATTGCGATGGTCAGATCCGACGCGCTTCTGGCCACGTTTTCCGCGTCCGGGTCGGTTTTCTCCATGGGACTGAACAGGTTGACGATCCGCTCGGCCTCCTCATCCTTGGGAATCAGATTTTTGGGGTCCTCATGGCCTCCGCAGGAGGCCAATGACAGAACCATCAACCCCGCTGCCCAAAAGGCGGCCCATCTTCTGTTGACAAAAGGCTTCTTCATAACGATTCCTTTCTCCCAGTGCATTGCCTGATTACCTTCTTCAGCAACTCCACCTCTAAGGGCTTGGCCACATGGGCGTCCATGCCCGCGTCCAGTGCCGCCTTCTCGTCCTCGGCAAAGGCGTTCGCCGTCATGGCGATGATGGGAATGTGCCTCGCGTCCTCCCGGTCCAGGGCCCGGATGGCCCGCGTGGCGTCGTGGCCGTTCATGACCGGCATCTGAACATCCATCAGAATCGCGTCAAACTCATCCGCAGCCGCCTGCTGGAAGCGCTCCACCGCCAGACGGCCATTCTCCACGATTTCGCAGGAGGCTCCTTCCATCTCCAGGAGCTCCGTCAGAATTTCCGCGTTGATCTCGTTGTCCTCTGCGGCGAGGAAGCGCAAGCCCTCCAGGCTGGTGTCCTCTTCCGGAGCCGGCGAAAGCGTTTCTCCGGTATTGGCCCACAGCTCCCTGATTTTTTCCTGGAGCGCGGTGACAAAAAACGGCTTGGTGAGGACCGCGGCCGGACCGGTCTGAAGGGCCTCCTCCAGGCCCTCCGTCCCGTACTCCGTCAGCAGCACAATGGGCGTGGACAGGGGGAGAACCTCCCGCAGCGCCCTGACCGCCGGAAGGCGGCCGGGCACATCCCAGTCCAGCAAAACCAGCTGGCAGTCTCCGCCGCCGTCCTGAAGCCAGCTGAGCGCTTCCTCCAGGCTGGCAGCCGTGTCCAGCCGGACCCCTGTATCCTCCATAAGCGCCCGCATGCTCTCCTGGACCTCAGGGACACTGTCCACCGCCAAAATGCGGGAAATGCCCCGCTCGGACCAGAAGTGCCGGTCCTTCTCCTCTTCCAGAATCCGCAGCTCCAATTCCACCTGGAAGAGGGAGCCCCGGTCCACCTCGCTGGAGACCTCGATAGTTCCGCCCATCAGCTCCACAATGCTTTTGGTGATCGCCATGCCCAGCCCGGTGCCCTGCACTTTGTTTGTGGTGCTGTTTTCCGCCCTGGTGAAGGCGTCAAAGATGGTCTTCAGGTACTCCGGCGTCATGCCGTAGCCGTTATCCTCCACCTCAATCCGGATGTGCTCATACTGAGGGGAGCGCTGCTTAAGCCCGATGATGCGGAACCAGATATGACCGTTCTCCGGCGTGTACTTGACGGCGTTGGAGAGGAGGTTAATCAGAATCTGATTGATTCGTGTCTCGTCCCCCAACAGGTACTCATGCCGGAGGCCGGACGTCTCCAGGTGGAATTCCTGCCCCTTCGCCCTGGCCATGGGCTGAATGATCGCCTCCACCGAGGACACCACATCGTTGATAGAGAACTTCTCCAGGCTGAGCACGACCTTCCCGCTCTCGATTTTGGAGACATCCAAAATGTCGTTAATCAGGCTGAGGAGGTGCTGGCCGGAGGCCATGATTTTCTTTGTGTATTCCCGCACCTTGGCCGGGTTCTCCGCGTCTTTGGACAGAAGTGTGGTAAAGCCCAGCACCGCGTTCATGGGCGTGCGGATATCGTGGGACATGTTGGAGAGGAACACGGTCTTGGACTCGCTGGCAATCTGGGCGGCCCGCAGGGCCTCCGACAACTGCTGGCTGTGGAGCCTCCGTTCCTCCTCCCGCTCTCTGCGGGCCATCTCCTGCTGCCTCCAGTTGAAGTAATACAGGAGAATGCACAGCAGAAAGGCCACCAGCATGGAAAAGACAACGATGAGAATATTCTGGTTGACCGTCCGCCCCTCCTGCTGAATGGCCTCCACCGGCACATAGCCCACCAGGAAGATGGTCCCGCCGTTGACCGGCCACATATAGTTGAGGGCCTGAACGTTTCGGATATGGTGGTAAAACAGGACATCCTGCCCGTCCTCCAGGCACTCCGCCACCTCAGCCTTGATGTTTGAGTCCTGAATGTTGTTCGCCCGGTAAAAATCATCCAGATTCAAATGGCCTGCGCTCCGCATGCCCATCCCTTTGGGCTTCAGAACGAACCGTTCTGTCTCCGCGTCCATGATATACAGCGACGCCTGTTTGTTGTAAAAGCCATCTGGGAGGGACTTGTCAATGGCGTCATAGATGTATTCGGCATAGAGGGTCCCAATATCCTGCCCGTCCCTCTGGATGGGGCATTTGATGGTATAGGCCCAGGTCCCCATATAATTCAGGTAGGACTTGGAAACCGGCAGGTCCATAATGGTTCCGCCAGCGGAAAAGTCCAGCTCCTCCCCGGTAAAGGGCTCCCCATTGTTGGAGACGCCCACTGTCTTACCGGTCAAAATCAGGGACATCTTCGCCACCATTTGGTTTTTCTCATAGGCGCGGATGTATGCCTCCGGGTCGCCGGCCCGGGCCAGCTCCTGGGCAATCAGGGTCTGAAACTCCGCCTCACTGCGAAGAATCGCCTCTATGGTGCTTTGAATCAGATCCAGGCTTTCGCTCACGTTCTGAATGGCGGAAGTGGACATTTCCCTCGAAATCTTCCGAGAAACCATGTAAACAATTGATCCCAGCACGCAGAAAACCAAGACAATGGAAAGGAACAGAGGGATCCCCTTCCAGTTTTCCCGCTTGTTTGGCTTTGTCTTCATTGCAGTCTCCATTCCGGCGCTTGGCGAAGCGGCGCCCCGGCCCACGAAATAGAAGGAATCCCCCGCATTTTCAGGGGGTATCCTGTTTTAGGGTTTCAAAACTATTATACTATTTTCTTCATTTTGGTGTCAATAGCAGTCAGGGCCCGCTTGACTCAAAAAGACGGCCGGACTGTGCAAATGCCGCAGTTACGCCCTGATTCCTTGTGTACCCTACCCGATTGCAAGGCGAAAATCTTATGATAAAATAACTTTAATCTTTTACCATGTTCCAATCAAAAAAGGAGGCATTTCCATGGGTCCGAAGTACAAGCACCTGCTTTCCCCGCTAAAAATCCGGAATTTTGTCCTGAAAAACCGCATTGCGGCCTCGAATTCCCTGCCCCATTTTTTACAGGGGCCGGAGCCCTATCCCGCTGACTCTGTGATCGCCCACTACGAGAACAAGGCCAAATCCGCGTCCATCGTCACCTGTATGGGCATCAACAACTTCACCAGGGGCAAGCAGCTCCCCATGCACCTGGATTTCGGCCACTTTCCCGACTACGACCTCTATGACACCAACTGCCAGAACTACCTTTTGCAGCTGGCCGACGCCATTCACTACTACGATTCCATCGCCTGCATGGGGATCTTTGTAGGCCCTCCCTCCGCCTACCCCCTTATGAAGGCCAAGACCTCCGAGGGCCCCGGCGGTCCGCCGCCCATGCAGCCTGCCATTTCCCCCTTTGAGCAGGCGGATGCCTTCCAGGCCCCGCCCCCGGCGGAATTTGACATTGAGATGATTCCCGCTCACGAGCCCTGCACCTTTTACACGGAAGAACAGCTGGACCAGATTGCGGACTCCTACGCCGAGCAGGCCGGACTTCTCCAGATGCTGGACTTCGACATGATTTCCATCCACATGTGCTACCGGGCCAACCTGCCCGCCCGCATGATGTCCCCCGTCACAAACCAACGCACGGATCAATGGGGCGGAACGCTGGAAAACCGGATGCGTTTCCCCCTGATGGTGCTGGAGCGGGTCCGGCAGAAGGTTGGTCCCAACTTCCTGGTGGAAATCCAGTGGTCGGCCCGCGACATTGAGGGCGGCTACACCCTGGACGAAACAGTGGCCTTCCTCAACGAGGCCAAGAAGTACATCGACATTGTGCAGCTCCGGGCGGCGGAGGTGGACCACGCCCATCCCATCAGCTTCAACCTGGAGGAGACGCCCTTCCTCCACTACGCGGCGTATGTCAAGGAGCGGGTGGACGGGCTGGTGGTGGCCACCATTGGCGGCTATCACTATCTGGACAGCTGTGAGCAGGCCCTGGCCGAGGGCAAGGCGGATCTCATTTACGCAGCCCGTGCGTTCATCTCCAACCCGGACTACGGCCAGCTGCTGCTGGAGGGCCGGGCGGACGACGTGGTGCCCTGCCTGCGCTGCAACAAGTGCCATGGCCGGGGGGAGCACGACCCCTTTGTGTCGGTGTGCTCGGTGAACCCCATCATCGGCCTGGAGCACAAAATCAGCCGGATGAAATCCAACCCCTCCAAGGGCGGCAAGCGGGTGGCCGTCATTGGCGGCGGACCCGCGGGCATGCGCTGCGCCATGTACCTCCAGGACCGGGGCCATGTGCCGGTCATCTTCGAGGCGTCGGACGCTCTGGGCGGCGCGATTAAGCACGCGGATTACGCGCCCTTCAAGTGGACGCTGAAGGATTTCAACCACTTCCTCATTCATCAGATGGAGAAACGGCACATTGAGGTCCGGCTGAACACTAAGGCCACGCCGGAGATGGTTGCCGCCGAAGGCTTTGACGTGGTGATTTC
Source organism: Oscillospiraceae bacterium (assembly GCA_022793095.1). Lineage (GTDB taxonomy): Bacteria > Bacillota > Clostridia > Oscillospirales > Oscillospiraceae > JAAWCD01. The sequence continues at coordinate 29,943 of JAAWCD010000109.1, forward strand.
CGCTCTGGGCGCGGTGTCCGCCAAGCCCCCCATTGCCGGGCTGGAGCAGTTCACCTTCGCGCCGGAGACCTTCTATCACCCCGAGGCGGTGGGAGAGAACGTGGTCATCATCGGCGGCGGCGAGGTCGGCGTGGAGGCCGGCATCAACCTGGCCCAGCGGGGCCATAAGGTGACGGTGCTGGAGATGCGGGGCCGTCTGGCCGCCGACTCCACGGCCATTCACTACTACTCCATGTTCCAGGAGGCCTGGGAGAAGGAGGAGAACTTCACCGGCATCACCTCCGCCAAGGTCACTCGTGTGGAGGGCAGCACCGTATACTATGTGGACGCGGAGGGCGTGGAGCACGGACTTGCAGCGGACACAGTGGTAGTATCTGCCGGCATGAAACCACTGAAGGACGAGGCGCTGGCGTTCTACGGCGCAGCGCCCGAGTTCTACATGATCGGCGACTGCAAGAAGCCCGCCACCATTCAGCAGGCCATGCGGGCCGCCTACGCTGCGGCACAGCGAATCTAACGTACTTTTCTTGAAGGAAAAGTACGCAAAAGAACTTCAAACTGGTTCTATGGGAAGCTAGACAGTAGAACACAGCTTGAAGTTCTTTTTGGTTCTTTTTCTTTTAAGAAAAAGAACAGAATCTTGCTGTTTTTCCTTGACAAACGGAGGTTCTGTGTCTATACTAGAGGGACAATAGAGGCTGTGATGGGAAGGAGTACGCGCTTTCCCGGGGTGCAGAGAGACGCTGTTTGCTGTGAAGCGTTCCCCGGATGTGCGGAAGGTCGTCCCGGAGCTCCGGAGCAGAAGGGGGACCCCCTGGGTAAGCTCCGGCGGCTGCCCCCGTTACGGGCACAGAGCGCGGGCCTTGTGCCCGAACTCAGGTGGTACCACGGACATCCCGTTCGCCCTGAGCCAGTTTGGCTCAGGGCGCTTTTTCTCGTCTTTTTCTTGAAAGAAAAAGAAGCAAAAAGAACTTTAAGCGGCGCGCGCCTGGCAGCTGCCGTAAGACAAGGAGGATTGCTATGCGTTTTCAGGTTCACACGGTCTATGACTCAGAAACCGTGCGGGAGCTGCAAAACACCATCCAGGAAAATATCCCGGCCGCCCGAACAAGGACAGTCCGCCGGAACCTTCTGCTGGGGGGCGCCGCCTGTCTGGCTGGCGCGGCTCTGCTGGCCATTGTCTTCGACAACAGTCTGATGGCTATCGTGCCTTTGATATGCGGGATCATTTTGGTTTCCACCGGAGCCAGCTTCCACAGCACCCTGGCCGCCCGGCGGGAAAAGGAGGCGCGAAAGGATGTGCCTGTCTCGGAGACCGACGTTTTCCTGGAAGAGGACTCTTTTCAGGTCCTCAACCAGAAGGGTGCGGCGGCGTATGCCTATGCCGGCTGTACGGCGCTGCTGGAAAACCGGCGTCACTTCATTCTGATGCTGGGAAACCAGCATGCAGTGGCCTTGGATAAGGAAGGAATTCAGGGGGGGACAGCCGAAGCGCTCCGGGCCTTTCTCCAGGAGAAAACTGGAACCCCTTGAACCGCTCAAATGAGACAACAAGTTTTTTTAGAACAGGAGAGTCAACATGAACAGAGAACTGCCTAAAGTATACGACCCCAAGGAAGTTGAAGCGAAGGTCTACCAGATGTGGGAGGAGAACGGCTGCTTCCGGGGTCACCGGGACCCGGAGAAGAAGCCCTTTACCATCGTCATGCCGCCCCCCAACGTCACCGGCCAGCTCCATATGGGCCACGCCATGGACTACACGGTGCAGGACATTCTGATCCGGTTCAAGCGGATGCAGGGCTATGCCGCCCTCTGGGTCCCCGGCACCGACCACGCGGGCATCGCCACCCAAATCAAGGTGGAGGAGGAGCTTCGGAAAAACGAGGGGCTGAGCCGCCACGACCTGGGCCGGGAAGCATTTCTGGAACGGGTGTGGGACTGGAAGCACAAGTACGGCAGCCGCATTGTGGAGCAGCAGAAGAAGCTGGGCGCTTCCTGTGACTGGGAGCGGTCCCGGTTCACCATGGACGATGGCCTGTCCAAGGCGGTCCGCCATGTGTTCGTCTCCCTCTATGAAAAGGATCTCATTTTCAAGGGGAGCCGCATTGTCAACTGGTGCCCCAACTGCGTCACCGCCCTTTCGGACGCCGAGGTGGAGTATAAGGACAAGCCCGGCCACCTGTGGCATATCAAGTATCCCATCAAGGGGGAGCCGGGCCGGTTCTGCATCGTGGCCACCACCCGGCCTGAAACCATGCTGGGCGACACCGGTGTGGCGGTCAACCCCCAGGACGGGCGGTATCAGGATCTGGTGGGCAAAACCTGTGTTCTGCCCCTCATGGACCGGGAAATTCCCATTGTGGCCGATGCGTATGTGGATTTGGAATTCGGCACTGGCTGCGTGAAGATGACCCCTGCCCATGACCCCAATGACTTTGAGGTGGGCCTCCGGCACAATCTGGCCTCTATTCGGGTGCTGGACGACCACGGCGCGGTCAACGAGAACGGCGGCAAGTATCAGGGCATGGACCGGTACGAGGCCCGGAAGGCGGTTGTGGCCGATCTGGAAGCCCTGGGCCTGCTGGAAAAGGTGGAGGACCACCAGCACAACGTGGGCACCTGCTACCGCTGCGGCACCGACGTGGAGCCCATCATCTCCGCCCAGTGGTTTGTGAAAATGGAACCTCTGGCCCGCGAGGCCCTGCGGGTGGTCAACGAGGGGGAGACAAAGTTTGTCCCCGACCGCTTCGCCAAGATCTACACCAACTGGATGGAGAACGTCCATGACTGGTGCATTTCCCGGCAGCTCTGGTGGGGCCACCAGATCCCGGTGTGGTATTGCTCCAGCTGCGGCAAGATGACCGTTTCCGAGACGGACCCCACCCAGTGCGCCCACTGCGGGTCCCACACCATCGAGCAGGACCCGGACGTGCTGGACACCTGGTTCTCTTCCGCCCTGTGGCCCTTCTCCACCCTGGGCTGGCCTGACGGGAACAGCGAGGATTTCAAATATTTCTATCCCACCGACGTGCTGGTCACCGCCTACGATATCATTTTCTTCTGGGTGGCCCGGATGATTTTCTCCGGCTGCGCCCACACGGGAAAGCCCCCCTTCCACACGGTCTTTATTCACGGGCTGATCCGGGACGGCAAGGGCCGGAAGATGTCCAAGTCCCTGGGCAACGGCATCGACCCCCTGGAGATTGCCAACAAGTACGGCGCGGACGCCCTCCGCTTCAACCTGGTCACTGGCAACAGCCCTGGAAACGACATGCGCTTCTACACGGAGCGGTGCGAGGCCATGCGGAACTTCGCCAACAAGATCTGGAACGCCTCCCGCTTCCTGATGATGAATCTGACCATTGGCAAGTGTGAGCTGCCCGAAAAGCTGGAGCTGGAAGATAAATGGATTCTCACCCAGCTCAACCGCACCATTGCCGAGGTCACGGAGAACATGGAAAAGTACGAGCTTGGCGTGGCCGCTCAGAAAATTTACGACTTCATTTGGGACTCCTACTGTGACTGGTATATTGAGCTGACCAAGGCCCGGCTGAACGGGGAGGATGAGGACTCCAAGCTCCGTGCTCAGCAGGTGCTCTGCTGGGTGCTCACAGAAACCTTGAAGCTGCTCCATCCCTTCATGCCCTTCATCACCGAGGAAATTTGGCAGGCTCTGCCTCACGAGGGGGACTACCTCATCCTCAGTCAGTGGCCGGAGGCTCGTGAGGAGCTGAATTTCCCGGTGGACGCGCGATCCATGGAAATGCTTATGGAAGCCATTCGCGCCATCCGGACCCGCCGGGCGGAGATGAACGTCCCCCCCTCCAAGAAGGCGCGGCTGTTCATCGTCACGGCCAAGGAGGGCATTTTTGAGGCCAACCGCCGCTTCCTGCAAGCGCTGGCTGGCGCGGAAGCCGTGGTGGTCAGCCCCACCATGCCTGCGAACCTGGAGAAAACCGTCTCCGTAGTCACGCCCGATGCCCACATCTATATCCCTCTGGCTGAGCTGGTAGACCTGGAGAAGGAAAAGGCCCGCATTGAAAAGGAGCTGGAGAAAGCCAAGGCCAACCTGGCCAGCCTGGAAAAGAAGCTGTCCAACGAGAGCTTTGTGAGCAAGGCCCCGGAGCAGGTCATCGCCGGTGTGCGGGACTCCCGAGACAAGGCGGAGAGCCTGATTCACAAGCTGATGGATTCTCTGAAGAGCTTCAAGGATTAGGCCCTGATGGCACCGCCTGGCATGGCAGATACCTTCGGCACGGCGGGGGCAAGCAGCCCCCGCCCTACGTGCCAGCGCCGGAATCAGGTGCGGCAAAGACAGGAAGGCGCGGCCCGATGAGGTCATCGGGCCCTACATGCGGTAAATGAAACAATAAAATCAGTTTCAAGTTCTTTTTGCTTCTTTTTCTTTCAAGAAAAAGAAGAAGAAAGGCAGGTGTTACCTGTGAGTGAAGTGGAGACCCAGTTCCGAAACGCGGCCTTTGGCGGCTTCAACCGCCAGGATGTGTTAGAATACCTTGAGCGGACCGCCAAGGAGAGCGGCGCGAAGCTGGAGGAGCTGCAAAAGGAGCGTGACGCGCTGCAAGCGGAGCATACCGCCCTGCAAGCCGGCCACGAGGCCCTTCAGGAGAAGGCCAGCGCTCTGGAGGCGGAGCTGGAGCAGCTGAAGGCGGAGCAGGAGCGGCAAAACGCGGAGCATGCTCAGCAGCTGGACCAGCTGAAAAGAGAGCATGCCGGACAGCTGGAGGCGGCTGAGGCCCAGTCTCGGGAGGAGCTGGAAGCCCTCCGCCAGGCGTCGGCGGCTCAAAAAGAGGAAAACGAAAAGCTCCAGCGGGACGTGGCGGCCCTGCGGGAGCTGAAGGACAAGCTGGCGGACATTGAGGTGGAGGCACGGGTCCGGGGCGAGGGCATCATCCAGAAGGCCAACGCTGAGGCGGAGGAAACCATGGATAGGGCGCTGGCGGAAGCGGAAAGCGTGGTGCAGAAGGCCAAGAGTGACGCCGCCGCCATCCGGGCCAGCGTGGAACGGTCTCTGGGGCAGACCCGGCGGACCTTCGACACCACCCGGACTGATTTGGAGGCCACCACCGCCCATCTGGCGGAGGAGCTGGCCCGTGTCCGGGACTCACTGCTGCGAATGGGCGCCGCCCTGGACAGCTACGGCGCGGCCATTGGCGAAATCAAACTGCCGGAGGAGCAATGACATGTCCAGAACCATTTGTTTGACCTCGGACGAGCTGCCCCAGGCCATCGCGGGCCTGGAGGCGGGGGACCGGGTGCTGCTTTCCGGCATCATTTACACGGCGCGGGACGCAGCCCACAAGCGTCTGTTCAGCCTGCTGGACGAGGGGAAGGAGCTGCCTTTCCCGCTGAAGGGCGCGGCCATCTACTATGCGGGGCCCACCCCGGCCCAACAAGGCATGGCGGTGGGGGCCTGCGGCCCCACCACCGCCAGCCGGATGGATGGGTTTGCGCCCCGGCTGCTGGATCTGGGATTGACGGCCATGATTGGAAAGGGGCAGCGCAGTCCGGAGGTGCGGGACGCCATTGTGCGGAATGGGGCCTGTTACTTCGCCGCCGTTGGCGGTGCAGGGGCACTGATTGCCCGGTGCATCAAAACTGCGGATGTGATTGCCTTTGATGATTTGGGCTGTGAGTCCATCAAGCGAATGATGGTGGAGGAGCTGCCGCTGACGGTGGCCATTGACAGCCGGGGCTTGGATTTGTATGAGACGGGACGGGCAGAATACGCCAGCCTGCCGGTAAAATCAGGTTGAAGTTCTTTTTGCTTCTTTTTTCTTTCAAGAAAAAGAAGCAAAAAGAACTTTATACGGCGTGATCTGGCTGGTTTCCTGCTTTGCCAAACATTACAGCTATGCGAACAGCCTCCTATCGCATATAATGGAGTCACCAGTTCCGCCCTCGCGCGGACAACTCCATTCCGGCATGCCGCTTGCCGCGAACAGCGGCGGCCGCGGGATTCGCGGCCACCTATGGAGGCGTATATGACCATTCAGGCAATCAGTTCTTCCGCGCTGGCCCTCTATCTCACTCCCTGCGACCTCCAGGCGCGCGGCCTCGACCCTGGCAACCTGGATCTGCCCCAGGCCATGGCGCTGGCCCGTGAGGCCTGCCAGAGCGCCGGTCTGCCCCTTCCGGAGCCGCTGGAAATCGAGGCTTTTCCGGACAAGGCCGGCATCCTGGTTTTCGCCCAGCTCCGGCCCGCACCTCCGCTGGTGTTTTCTTTCCCCGGGCTGCCGGAGCTGCTGGACGGGCTGGCCCTCTTGCCGGAAGCGCCGAAGTCCGCCCAGGTTACATATTGGCAGAATCAGTATTATCTGACCCTGCGGACCGGCGGGCAGGAGCTCCCCCCAGCCTGGCATGAATTCGGCACAGAAGAATGTTCCCTTGGCCGAGAGGAGGGAACCGGTCCGGGAGACCCCATATTGTGCGCCGAGGACCTGATCCGGCTCTACCTGGCCATCCGGCAGGCGATATAAAACGACCACGGGGCGGCTTGCGTTTCGCAAGCCGCCCCGTGGTCTTTTTTCCAAAGCTTCACTTTTCCGAGGCCGGTCCGGCGTTCCCCCTGCCGCAGTCAAAGCCGGAGGAAATTGCGCCGGTGGGGCAGACGTCCTTGCACGCACCTTGCTTGCATATTTTCCGCCATGCTTCACCAAAATCCCCGGCAATCCCTGATGAAGTATGCGGAGAAATATGGCATGATTTGTGCCAGCCGGCGGCCTCACACTCATTCGTCCGTGCACGCCCGGGCATAACGGCAAGGTGGAACGCAACCACCGTCCGTATTTCTTGCGTTTTTTCCTTGCTGGACGAAAAATCTCCATCCATGCGGTGCACCCTGAGATACTGAACAGGTTCTTACCGCTGCTCCATGGGCAAAAAGGGCTGAGCCGGTGCCACCGCCTTGTAAGCCGGCCGGATAATCCGGCCGCCGGTGAGCACTTCCTCAATCCGGTGGGCACACCAGCCCACCATTCGGGCCGTGGCAAACAGCGGCGTGTAAAGCTCCTCTGGAATGTTCAGCATCTCGTAGACAAAACCGGAATATAGGTCCACATTGGCACAGATAGGTTTGCTGTCCTTCTTGACGTCCGCGAACACCTCCGGAGACAGCCGCTCCACCGTCTCAATGAGCTCCAGCTTATCCGCCAGACCCTTCTGCTCCGCCAGGCGGCGGGCAAACCGCTTGAGTACCTTGGCTCGGGGGTCGGACAGGGTGTAAATGGCGTGGCCCATGCCGTAAATGAGCCCAGAGCGGTCTCCGGTCTCTTTCTTCACAATCCGGGTCAGGCACTTGCGGACCTGATCTTCGCTCCTCCAGTCGGAAACCTCCGACTCGATACAGGTCATCATCTCCCGGACCTTCTTGTTCGCGCCGCCGTGGCGGGGGCCCTTCAGGGACCCCACCGCCGCCGAAATGGCGGAATAAATGTCTGTGCCCGAGGAGGACAGCACCCGGCAGGCAAAGGCAGAGTTGTTGCCGCCGCCGTGCTCCGCGTGGAGCACCAGGCACAAGTCCAGAAGCCGGGCCTCTTCCTCCGTGAACCGGTTGTCGTGGCGGATGGCGTACAGAATGTTTTCCGCCGTACCCATCCCTTCCTGGGACCGGTGGAGGTACAGGGATCCGTGGTCAAAATAGCACACCTTGGCCGCGTAGGCGTGGGCGATGAGAATGGGACAGCGGGCAATGAGCTGCATGGCCTGCCGCAGCTCGTTTTCCAGGCTGTTGTCCTCCGGATCTGGGTCGTAGGAGTACATGGCCAGCACCGACCGGGCCAGTTTGTTCATCACATCCCGGCTGGGCGCCTTCAAAATCATGTCCTCGGTGAACATGGACGGCAGCGTCCGCATCTCCCGCATCATCGTGTCAAAGCTGTCCAGCTGGGACCGGGTGGGCAGCACCCCAAACAGCAGCAAATAGGCCGTCTCCTCAAAGCCAAAGCGGTTTTCCGACACAAAGCCGCCGATGAGATCCTCCACGTCAATGCCCCGGTAAATGAGGCGGCCCTCCATGGGGACCCGCTCCCCGTCCTGTAAGTAGTAGCCCTGCACGCTGCCGATCTGGGTAACGCCAGCCATGACGCCAGTGCCGTCGGCGTTGCGGAGCCCACGCTTGACATCAAACCGCTCATAATATTCCGGGCTGATCTGGTTATGCTTTGCAAACTCGCCGCATAGGCTGTGAATGAGCTTGTTCGTGTCAAGAAGCTTGGTGTCGTTCATGATGTTCCCTCCTGTTAAAAGGCAGGAAAAGAATTGCATAAGCTCAGTTCCTGCATTTCCGCCGGATGGCGGTGTTTTCTTGATTTCTATTGTATCCCAGAACTTTCCCGCCGTCAACGGGGACTCTATCGTCAAAACACTCAAAAATGCGCCTTTGTACAAGAAAACGCTTCGGCTCTGCTGTGGATGGAATGTTGGAAAATATGAATTTGCTGATAAAAAGTCCTGCAAAAGGGGAGGTCCAATTTCATGCGTCAGGTCATCATTGCCGCGGGGCTGTCGCTGCTGCTGCTGCTGTTTCTGTTTCCGCTGGCCCTGCTGGGCCGCGACCCTCTGGCCGGAACAGGGGAAGGCCCGGAAGCCACACTTCCGCCCCGTCCTACGCCAGCCCCGGCGGCGGCGCCGGCCCCGGAGGGAAGCGCGGACGAGGCTGTTTCTGTCCGGGTTCAGGCGGACGGGACAATTTTGGAGCTGACCATGAAGGAGTATCTATGGCGGGTGGTAGCGGCGGAGATGCCGGCCTCCTTTGAGACGGAGGCGCTGAAAGCCCAGGCGGTGGCGGCACGGACCTACACCTTTTGGAAGATGGAGCATCCCACGGCCAACCATCCCGACGCGGATGTGTGCAGCGATATCAACTGCTGCAAGGCCTATATCACGCCGGAAGCGGCAGCGGCCAACTGGGGGACAGCGGCCGCCGCCTACGCACAGAAGATTGCCGCCGCGGTGGCGGACACCGATGGTCTGGCGGTGCTCTACGAGGGAAAGCCCATTGACGCGGTGTTTCACTCCTCCTCGGCGGGCCGAACCAAGGACGCTGTGGCGGTGTGGGGCGGTACGGTGCCCTATCTGGTGAGCGTTGACAGCCCCGAGGGAACGGAGGTGCCCAATTATGTGACGGAGGTTTCGGTCACGCCGGAGGAATTCCGGGCGGCGTTTCTGGGAGCGCATCCGGAAGGGGATTTGTCCGGCGGGCCGGAGAGCTGGTTCGGGCCTCTGTCAGAGGATGGGAGCAGGCGGACCGTGGGGGGCGTTGTGGTGAAGAACACGGAGCTGAGGGCGCTGTTTGGACTTCGATCGGCCACGTTTACAGCTGTGGCCAGCGCGGAACGGATTTTGTTCACGGTTACAGGCTATGGCCACGGAGTGGGAATGAGCCAGTACGGGGCCAACGCCTTGGCTAAGCAGGGAAAATCCTTTGAGGAAATCCTTACCTGGTACTATACGGGCACGACAGTCGCTTCTTTTTCTTGAACGAAAAAGAAGTAAAAAGAACGTTAAGCGGCGCGCTTTTGGCAGATAACGCAATGCCGCTAAAAACCGGACGCCACTTCATCAAAACGGCGTCCGGTTTTCTGTCTTCTTATTGGTGAAATGCCCGGTAGAGGAAGGTGACAATCTGCCCTCTGGTACAGATCTGATTGGGTGAGAAGATGCCTTCGCCGGTGCCGGTGGTGACTCCGGTGTCCATGGCCCAGAGAATGGAAACATAATGGTTGTCCATGGGATGCACGTCAGTCAGGAACTGGTCCCAGGATTTTGCGTCCGGATAGCCCAGCGACGCCCAGATATAGTAGACCGCCGCAGAACGGGTGCAGGGCGACTTGGGGTTGACGCCGCGGTCAAAGCTGAAGTTGGCGTCCTCAAACAGAGCGCCGGTTTCCAGAGCCCACACAAGAGGCTTGTAGTAGTATTCATCCTCCTGAATCGGTGTGCCAAAGAATGGATTGCTGTCCTGCTCCGGTTCCGGCTTGCCCATCGCCCGCCACAGGAAGGTCATGATTTCCCCCTTGGTGCAGGTGGCGTCAGGGGAGAAGGTGGTAGGGCTGGTGCCATCAGTGATGCCCTGCTGTACCGCCCAGATGACCGGCTCGTAGTAGTACTGGTTTTCTGGCACGTCCACAAAGCCGCTGGCGTTAGGGACCTGGCCGGCCGGAGTGGAGGGCGCTGGGGTGGACGGAATTGCCGTGCTGGTCTCCGGCGGAGTGTAGGAGTCGCTCAGCTCCGGCCCCCAGGGACCCTGGCCCCAGGCCAGCAGGCCCTGGTTCGGGTTATTTCGGACGTACTCATTGAGCTTGTCCGCCAGCACGCCGTTGTAAAGCTCCTCCTCGGTGACCGTGGGGCTTCCGCCGCTGTTGTAGTTGGTTCCCTCCAGGAAATAGCAGGTATCAGATCCCTCCTGCGCGGAATCGCCGGAATCGGAGGTTACCGTCACCGTGCCGGAGGACCAGCAATTGCGGGCCTCGCGCAGCCCGCCGTAATAACCCTTTACTCCTCCAGAGATTCCATTGCATGCGGCAGGGGCACCTGCCGTGGTCACTTGGATGCTGCCGGTATTCCAGCAGTTTACCACATTGTACTGGTACGTTCCTCCGGTTATCCCATATACCCCGTTGCCTGCGCCGTACAAGGTCCCCCCGGCCACATCGTAACTCGCGGTACCCACGATGCCGCCGGCTTGCACCGGCTTGTCAAGATCGGCGTGGACATCGACGCGGATGCTGCCAGTAGTTCCGCAGTTGATGACAGCGCCGCTTATAAAGCCGGCGATCCCGCCTGCGCGAGCGCTACAGCCGGGAACCGCCCCTTGGAGCTCAATGCTTCCATTGAAGAAGCAGCGGTCCACGATTCCCTCATGCAGTGCGCCCACGATGCCGCCGATGTCGTAGTAACCGTAGTTGACCATAGAGGGGTAGAAGTGAATTTCCACATCCGAGGTGCAGTCCACGATGGTGCCAGGAGCATATCCGCCCTCCGGCTTCAGGCCGCCAAGCTCGGCTGCGATGCCGCCGATGAGTGGGAGAGCCCCGTTCTCCGACGGGTAGAGGGTTCCGGAGACGTGGCAGTTGGAAATGGTGCCTGCACAGCAGTGGGCCAGGACGGCGCGGCTGTGCATAGCGGTGGCGTCCACCGTCAGGTCCTTGACCACGCCGCCTGTGCCAATTTTGCCGAAGATGCTATGATCGGAGATAATGCCGTAGATGCGATGCCCGCCGCCGTCAAAGGTGCCGGTGTAGCCCGGCCTGCGGAAAGCGTTGTTGTCATGATAGTCATACTCATAGACGGGCGTCTTCCAATCGTAAACACCCAGGGCTATATCCGCCGTCAGTACGGCATCCAGATCGCTTTCTCCGCTGTTGACCCGCTGTGCGAAGTCGATCAGCTCCTCTGCCGTGGAAATCTGGACCGGACCGGCGGCCCGGGCGGCGGGGAACAGCCAGGGGCTGAGGCCCAAGCAGAGGGACAGGGCCAGGATCAAAGATAAAAAACGTTCTTTCATCGTTGCCTCCTTATTATGTGTTTATTCGGTCAGGTACAGAGCGCGAAACAGAAAGGTCACAACCTGCCCGCGGGTACAGATATCATCCGGAGAAAAGACGGTGGGCGCAGTGCCTTCGGTGACACAGGCCTCCAGCGCCCAGGCTACCGCCGGGGTGTAGATGGAAAACGCTATGTCGGTAAAGGGGTGCTCCAGATTTTCCGGAAGATAGCCCAGGACGCTCCACATGTAGAAAATGGCGGTCAGACGGGTGCAGGGGGCGTCAGGGTCCACCTGGTCAAAGTCGAAGTCCAGGGTGTCATACAGGGCTCCGGCTGACAACGCCCAATGGAGGGCTTTGTAGTAATAGGCGTCCTCTGAGGCCAGCGGGAAGGGATTGATCTCGGGAAGGTCCGGCTCCGGCGAGCCCACGGCCCGCCAGAGAAACGTCAAAACCTGCCCTTTGGTACAGGTGTCGCCGGGGGCAAAGGTGGTGGGGCTGGTGCCAGCGGTGATGCCGCGCTCCACCGCCCACTGGACCGGCACGTAGCAGTATTGATCTTCCGGCACGTCTGTGAAGCCGGAGGCCTGGGCACACAGCCAGGAGTTGAGGCACAGGCAGAGTGTAACGGAAAGGGATAAGAACCGGGTTATGAATACAGGTTCTAAGATTCGCTTTTTCATGACAGTCTCTCTTTCTTAAAAATGTGAATAAAAACGGTGGATACGTCCCCAGGGGCAGACTTTAACGGCCGCTGAAGCCAAAGGAAGCGCCGTTGTCCCAGGGCGAGATCCGGGACATGATCTCGCGGACAAGCGCCTCGTTTTTTTCCGCATACCGCCGGAATAATTCAAACATGGAAACCACGTCACAGGCCCGCCATTTCCCCTCTCTGAATACGGAAAAATTGTCTGGCTGTCCGCCGCGGATATCAAACCGGTAGGACCGGTACTGAGCACCCAGATCCTCCATGATATCGCTGTCCTGCGGAGCCCTGCCGCCCCAGGTCAGGGAAAACAGCAGATCATCAAGGCTGTTATAATAGTATTTTTTCAATATCTCAGGAAATGCCAGCGGAGATCCGGCGGGGGCAAGGGCGCCGTAATACATGCGTACATCCCCAGGGTTCCGCACAAGAATGTGATAATAGGGAAGATACAGGGAGCCCTGTTCCCTGGACAGGACGAAATAAATCGTAAATACTCCAGTTTCCGGGGTGAAAAGGGACAGCTCAATCTCTGAAGTGGGAAACTCTATCTTTAGTTCGTCTAAAATTTGAAGGATATGGGCCTTCCACACCGGATTTCCTTCCAGCGCGTTTGAGACGGTCTGCTTCAGTTCGTTGACATGGGCGGAATTGCACATACTCACCGTGCATTTGAGCTTTTGCCCCGTCACGCCGTCTTCGCCGCCCAATTCTGCACAGATCGTCCTGTCAGTGAGAAGCGCGTTTCGCCGAAATATGCCGTGCCGGATTATTTTGCAGAGCGCAAAGTCTCCAGAACGATAGAAAAGGCCGAATTTCGATGGGTTTCCAATTTCATAATAATCCGGCTTGGGACAGGGTGCCATCATTTCAACAGACCTGTGCAGATAGCATAACGCCTCTTCGCCCTCCAGACCGGGCAAAAGCTTCCGCACCTCAGCCAGCTGCTCCCTGTCCCGCGAAATCAGCCGCAGGCACGTTTCCCGTGACAGAGTCTGCATTGCCGTATAGGCAGCATACTCGCGCATGAGAGGCATGGCCTCCGGCAGCGGGGCCAGCGCTGATTCCGGTACCCCCAGTATCTTGGACACACCAGCCCGATGCGCTGACAAAAGCTCCTCCTGAGAGGGGGGCTTTGACACCCGAAACAGGGCGATAACATAGTCCTCTATCCCCTTCGCTTCAAACGCCGTTTCAATCTGCTCGAGTCCCCGTTCCAGCCGTTCTTCATTCGCATACCAATAGACACTGTGACAAGGCGCGATCATCCGTCCCTGGGTGGCCGGCTGCCGGGGGATGGGCTCCGCACGGAAGCCGGCGCCGCCTTGCAGCAGATGGATCTGCATGCCCTCCACAGAAAAACCGGCGTCCGCCGAAAACCGGGAAAATGGAGCCGACAGCTCTTTCCAGTCCGTAGATGCGATGATGACATGGATCTCAGAATTCTTTGCCCCGAAATACTGCTTTACACCTTCGACGTATTTGACTACCTCGTGAAGGGCGGTACGGGAAACATCAGGGCGGGCCTTTACCTCAATCAGGACATGCCGCCCCAATTCATCCCTCGCATATAGGTCGATAAAGCTCCTCGTTCCATGGGTGTTCGGAATATACTGCTCCTTTTTCAGCAAGGTTAATCCAGGCTTCAGCTGGTGGATTTTTTGGGCGATCAGATCACGCAGCGCGAATTCATTCATGGCGGCCCCTAACTATGTCTGTAGACGGGAATCGTGGATGGTCTGCCTCAATCAGCAGCAATATAATCAAAGTATACTATACTGAGGCAAATTTGTATAGGCATTTTGCAAAATAAAGCACCGCCGGCCGGCCTGTTCCAAATGTGTTCCACGCTATTTGCCCTCCTCATAGAACATAGCCAGCAGCTCCGTCAGCTTTCCAAGCGAAATATTGCTGGTCCGCCCAATTTCCGCCGCCATTTGCAGGTACTCCTCCGCCTGCCGCCGCCGCTCCTCCTGGTAGAATTCCAGGTTTCGGGCCGAAACAAAGCTGCCCCGGCCTACCGTAGTCTCAATAAAGCCGTCCCTCTGTAAATTCTCATACGCCTTCTGCACCGTGATGACGCTGACATGGAGGGATTTGGCCAGCGCGCGCATAGAGGGGATCGCCTCCCCCGCCTCCAGCGCACCGCTCATAATCATCGCCTTGATTTGAGACGTGATCTGCTCGTAAATCGGCTTCCCCGCGCTGTTGCTGATGATGATTTCGATGGCTGCCACCTCCCTTACCTGAAACGTACTTATTGTTTCAGTACATTATGGACTTTCTTGGCCCAAAAGTCAATCTGAGAAAAAATTTTTTCACTCGATGCCCTAAAACGTGCAACGGAAGGGGGTTTTTTCACCAAGAGTGTGAGGAGGTGAGCGGGTGCAAGAAAACCGTAAAAAGAAATTGACCCGGAAGCACGTTTTGGAGCAGCTTTGGCAGATCGCCGCCGGACGGTCCAACGATGTGGCCCGTCTGGCCTTCCTGACTCCAGAGCGGGCGGACAAACTCATTCAACAGATGGACCTGACCTGTATGGCGGAGGTGAAACGGCATGGGAACGGCGCAGTGGAAATCAAATCCGTGGACCGGATTCGGGCGCTGGAGCTGTTGCTTTCCCTGATGGACAGTCCGAAGGAGGCGGGAGATGGCGCGGAATCATTCTATCACGCTCTGGAGGCCAGAGCGGAACAGCAGAGAACTGACCTTCTCCCCAAAGCAGCTTCAGGTCCTGACCTGGTGGTGCGACCAGTCCCCGGTGAAGGACTGTGAGGCCATTATCTGCGACGGCGCGGTGAGGAGCGGCAAAACGCTTTGTATGGGACTCTCCTTCGTGTGCTGGGCCATGCGCCGGTTCGACGGGGCTCAGTTCGCCTTCTGCGGGAAAACGCAGAAGGGTATCCGCCGGAACCTGCTGGCCAGTCTTCAGGCCGTGGTGTCGCCGCTGGGCTTCCTCTGGGAAGAAAAGGTGAGCCAGGACCTGGTGGAGATCTCCTTCGGAGGACGCCGGAACACCTTCTACCTCTTCGGCGGAAAGGATGAGGGAGCCGCCGCCCTCATTCAGGGCGCTACCTTTGCCGGGGTTCTGCTGGATGAGGCAGCGCTTATGCCCAGGTCCTTTGTGGAGCAGGCCTGCGCCCGGTGCAGCGTGGAGGGTGCCAGGCTCTGGTTCAACTGCAATCCCGAGGGGCCTCACCACTGGTTTTACCGGGAGTGGATTCAGCAGGCAGGACGGCGGAAGGCTCTGTACCTCCACTTCACCATGGAGGACAATCCTTCCCTCTCTCCGGCCACCATTGAACGATACCAGAGGCTCTACACCGGGAACTTTTACCGGCGGTTTGTGCTGGGAGAATGGGCGGCGCCTCAGGGGCTGGTTTACGACTTTTTTGACGAGAAGTGCCTGGGGACTCCGGACCGGGAGCCGGAGGAATTCGCTATTTCCTGCGACTACGGGACCCGGAACCCCGCCTCCTTCGGACTGTGGGGCCGGGTTGGCTCTGTCTGGTACCGGATGGAGGAATTTTATTACGACTCCCGCCGGACCGGGCGGCAGCGGACAGACGCCGAATACGAACAAGATCTGCGGCGGCTGGCCGGGGAGCGGACCATCCGCCAGGTGGTGGTGGACCCTTCTGCCGCAAGCTTTATCGAGGTGCTCCGGCGGAAGGGGTGGCGGGCTGTCAAAGCGGACAACGACGTGCTGGCGGGGATCCGGCTGACCGCCAGCCTGCTGCGGAACGGAACCCTGAAAATCGGGCCGGGATGCACAGACAGTCTTCGTGAGTTTCAGATGTACAGCTGGGATGAGCGGTTCGGCGGACAGGACCAGGTGAAAAAGGAGTTCGACCACGCCATGGACGACATCCGGTACTTCGCCGCCACCGTCGCAGGTCCCCGCGACCCGCCCTTCTTCGGTGTGGCCACCATGGAACGGGACCGGTTTTAGTTCTTTTTCTTGAACGAAAAAGAACCAAAAAGAACTTTAAGCTGGCTACTGTATGAGCTGCTCCAATCCTGTAGGCCCGATGGGGTCCACCAGACCCGTGGGTTCGCGAATGACGCCGACAGGGCCAGTTTAACGTTCTTTGCCAAGCTTTCTTTCAAGAAAGCGGGAGGAGTGTGATTTTTTGGGGTTGTTTGAACGAAAGAAGAGGCCGGAGGCTCAGCCGCCGGCGACGGTGCAGCTGCGGGAGGGGACCCAGCATCCCTTTGGCGTGCTCAACCAGTACGCGCCCCTGCGAAACGGGGAAATCGCCCTTTACCGGGCCGTGCGGGAGGCTGTGCCGGTGCTGGACGCCGCCATGGGCAAGCTGGTGCGGCTGGCTGGGGGCGTTCGGGTCCGGTGCGGGGACAGCCGGGCCCAGGAAGAGCTGGAGGACTTTTTGAGAAAGGTGCCCACAGGCCGGGGGCAGCGGGGGATTCAGTCCTTTCTGGACTGTTACCTGGATTCTATGCTCACCTGCGGCCGGGGCGTGGGGGAAATCGTGCTGGACCGCAGGCGGGAACACATCGCCGCCCTGCTCTGCGGCAACGCCGCCAGCGTGGAGGTGCGGGAGGGGGACAGTCCGCTGGAATTCGTCCTCTGCGGCAAGGGGCCGGACGGAACCGTGACGGAGCTGCCATGGCAGAAGCTGCTGCTCTTTACCCCCTTTCAGCCGGACACCGATTCTCCCTATGGGGTCTCCCTGCTGCGGTCCACCCCCTTTCTGACCGGGCTGCTGCTCAAAATTTACAGCGCCCTGGGCGCAAATTGGGAGCGGGTGGGCAACGTGCGCTTCGCCGTCGTCTACAAGCCGGGAAACGAGAGCGTGGATCGGTCCACCGCCCGTGAACGGAGTCAGGAAATCGCCAGGGAATGGTCCAGCGCCATGCAGGAGACCAGGAACGGCCGGGTGAGAGACTTCGTTGCCGTGGGCGACGTGGAAATCAAGGTCATCGGCGCAGATAACCAGGTGCTGGACAGCGAGGCCCCCGTACGGCAGATTCTGGAACAGCTCATCGCCAGGACCGGGATTCCCCCCTTCCTGCTGGGGCTGTCCTGGTCCACCACTGAACGCATGAGCGCCCAACAGGCCGACATGATGACCAGCGAAATCACCGCCATCCGCCGGTCTTTGGAACCTGTGGTGGAGCGGATCTGCGAGCTCTGGCTCCGGCTCAACGGGTTCGGCGGCAGCGTCAGCGTGGAGTGGGACGACATCAACCTTCAGGACCTGACCGAGGAGGCCCGGGCAGAGCTGTACCGGGAACAGGCCAGAAAGCTGCACATCGAAAACGGCCAGGCGGAGGGACAATGATTAGAAAGGAGTGCATTTGCAGGATGAGAGTGTGCAAAGAGGCGGCGGCCAGTCTGGCCGCCGGAGTGGGGGAACAGGACCTGGCCCTCATTAACCAGCTGAGCAGGAAGACGCTCACCCAGGAAGAGGTCTACACCTTCGGCGTGCGGCTGTGTGACAACGAGGTAGACCGGGATTTCGAGCGGTTCGACCTGCCCGCGCTGGAGACGCTGGCCAAGTTGTTTGTGGGCAAAAGCGGCATCTTCGACCACCAGTGGAGCGCGGGAGGGCAGGCCGCACGCATCTACCGCACAGAGTTGGTGCGGGAGGACGCCGTTCGGACCGTGGCAGGAGAGCCCTACTGCTATCTGAAAGGCTACGCCTACATGGTTCGGACCGAATCCAACCGGGATTTGATCGCGGAGATCGAGGGCGGCATCAAAAAAGAGGTCAGCGTGGGCTGTGCCGTGCGGCGGACCGTGTGTTCCGTCTGCGGTCAGGACCTGAACGACCGGGACGCCTGCGCCCATGTCAAAGGCCGCTGGTACGGCAGTCAGCTTTGCTACGGCACCCTTTCCGAGCCTACCGACGCCTTTGAATGGTCCTTCGTGGCCGTGCCCGCTCAGCCCAGAGCCGGAGTGGTCAAGAGCAGTCAGGTCCGGCTGAAGGAGTTCCTGAAGGGCCGGCCCGACTGCCTGGAAGAGCTGGCGGGTTTGGAGAAGGAGGCTGAGCTGGGCAGGCGCTACCTCGGCCGCCTGCGCCGGAAGGTGGCGCGGCTGGCCGGAATGGCTGAGCTCAACATCAGTGCCAGCACCCTGCGGGGCATCGTGGACAAGCTGGAGGAGCCGGAGCTGGTGGAATTAGCCAAGGCCTACGAAAGCAGGCTGGAGGAGCTTTATCCTCCCGCCGTTCAGCTGGAAACCGCCGCTGGCACCAACGCTGGAACTGGCGCTGACCCCGCATTTTTGATCTGATTCCGCTTCTGCTGCATTTCCGGCAGACCGCCGTTTGAAGTTCTTTTTGATTCTTTTTCTTGCAAGAAAAAGAATGGAAAAACCGTTGGCCTCACAGAGGCCGGAAAGGAGCCCAATATGAAAAAAATCGGATACGAGGGCATCGGTCAGGTGACCGTCACCATGGAGGCCACGGACGGTGTCCAGGCCGGATGGGCCGTGAGTATGGCCGGAAACGGCTTGGCCGGCACCTGCCCCAGCAAGACCGCCTTCTGCGGCGTGGCCCTCCACGCTCGGGACGGTCAGGCCGCCGTACAGGTGGGCGGCTTTGTCCGCGCCGGGTACTCCGGCGACACCGCGCCCGCTGTTGGCTGGAACAGCCTCGCCGGGGACGGGGCCGGCAAGGTCACGCTGGACGCCGGCAATGGCCGGAAGGTGCTGGTCACCGAGGTCGATGAGGCCGCAAAAACCATCGTGATGTACCTTTGATTGCACAACAAGAAGGGAGAGGATTTCATGGCATACGCATATGATAACCTGAAACTGGAAAAGGGCATGTACCAGCAGGCTGGCCGCACCTTTACTCAGGTGCTGGAGGACTGCGACCCCTCCGAGCACTACCGGGGTTCCCCCCTGGAGGGCCTGGACGCCTTTCAGAGGCAGCTCAAGCGGTTCGGCATCAAGGTCAGAGGCGCGGGCTCCGACGTGGTGGAAAAGTTCTTCGCCACCGCCGATTCCGCCGTGCTCTTCCCTGAGTACATCGCCCGGTCCGTCCATCAGGGCATGGAGGAAGGGGACCTGCTTCCGGAGCTGGTCGCCTCCGTTACCCAGATTGAGGGCATGGATTACCGCTCTATCTGCTCCGACGCTCAGGATGAGAGCAAGGAGCTGAGAGCCGTGGCCGAGGGGGCTTCCATTCCCGCCACCACCGTCAAAACTCAGGCCAACCTGGTGCGCCTGCACAAGCGGGGCCGGATGCTGGTGGCCTCCTATGAGGCGGTACGCTTCCAGAAGCTGGACCTGTTCTCCGTTACCCTGCGCCAGATCGGCGCACACATCAAGCGCATGCAGCTGGAAGATGCTGTGGATGTGCTCATCCACGGCGACGGCAACAACAACGCCGCCGCTGCCATCAGCACCGCCAGCGAGGCAGGAGGGACAAAGCCCGCCCTCAGCTATGATGCCCTGGTGGACTTCTGGAGTCAGTTTGACCCCTACGAGATGAACACCATGCTGGTTCCCAGCAGCGTGATGCTTCAGATGCTCAAGCTGGACGAGTTCCAGAATCCCCTCACCGGGCTCAACTTCCAGGGCACTGGCAAGCTCACCACCCCCATCGGGGCTAAGCTCCTCCGCGTCTCCTCCGTGCCCGAGGGCTCCCTTATCGGCCTCGACCGGCGATACGCTCTGGAACAGGTTCAGAGCGGCGGCGTGACCGTGGAGTACGACAAGCTCATCGACCGCCAGCTGGAACGGGCCGCTATTACCGTGATCTCCGGCTTTGCCAAGCTCTTCACCGGCGCGGCCAAGGTGCTGGAGGTCTGAGGGTGCTGAAGGACGAGATCTTCGCCCTGGCCAGAACCATGAGCGGCGCGGCGGAGGACGATCAGGCCCTGGACCTGCTGTGCCAGGCGGCGGAAGCGGAGCTGACCGCTCAGCTCCGCCCCGGCACAGTCCCGGAGGACTGCGCCCCCGCCTTCACCGCGGCCGCGGCCTGGACTGCCCTGGCCGGATGGTACACTGGACAGAACGCCGGAGGCGTCCGCTCCTTTTCCGCTGGGGACTTGTCCATTCAGACCGGACAGGCTGACCCGGCAGGTCTGCTGGCTCAGGCGGAGCGGGTCATGGCGCCCTATCGGGCAGACGGGAGCTTCGCCTTTCAGGGGGTGAAAGGATGACGTTCCATTCCGCAGCCTTTCAGCGGCTGCTGGACCAGTACGGTCAGGATGTGTCCATTCATCCGGAGGGCGGGGCCCTGGACATTCCGGTCCGGGCCTTCCTTCAGCCGGTGCTGCATCAGCGGGAAAACCGGCTTCAGAGACAGCCTTCCCCCCTGGGCTGGCGGGAAAAGGGCCTTTATCTTTACCTGGGTCCGGCGGGGGTTCCCCTGGACCGGTTGGGAGACGGTTATCTGGAAAGCCGGGGACGGCGGTTTGACGTTCAGTCCGCAGAGGAAATCTGCGTGGGAACCGGGGTTTCCCACTGGTGGGCCCTGCTCTCCCCACGGGAGGAGGATGACGCATGTCCGTGACTGGATTGGACCGGGTGCGGGAAGGACTGACCGCATATCTGATTGAACGAGGCATCCACGCCGTCACCGCCTGGCCTGCGGAGGGCCGGAAACGGCACGGCCGCCCGGTGGTGGCCGTGTCACTGGAAGAGGTTCGGAGCGGCAGCTCCGGCTTTCAGAACTACCTGGGGGAACGGTACAACCCGGAAACCTGCCGCTGGGAGGAGCTCTATGGCAAAAAGCTGAACCTGACCTTCGGACTGCACATCTACGCAGGCCGGGAGGACGGCGCGGCCGGGTGCGCCGCCTGCTTCGACGCCCTGGCCGGGGCACTCTCCGCCGGAGGCCCTGAATGGCTGCGGCTGGGCAGCTTGTCCTGCGGCCAGACATCGTTTGACCAGGACACGGGGATGTTCCTCTGTCCGGTCAAACTGAACGCATCCGCCTGGCTGTACGCCGCCGCACAAGAGGACGGCGGCGCATTGCTGGACTTTGAGGTGAGAGGAGTTTGGAAATGATCGTGAAACATGAGAGACCGGGGGTGTACTCCTCCTATGAGGCATCCACGGTGGTGCTGTCCCGCGGCGGGCAGAAGGTGGTCGGCGCTGTGGGCCAGTCCGCTCTGGGTACGGCAGGCAAAGTGGTGCGAGTCACCAGCGTGGAACAGGCGGCTGCCGAATTCGGCGCCAACAGCGGCGGCGTCTGTCTGGTGGAGCTGGTCCGGCTGGCCCTGCTCAACGGTGCGGCGGCAGTGGCCGCGGTCGCTGCCGCCGTGGGCGCTGAGCCCACAGAGGCGGAGTACGCTGCCGCCTTCGCCAAGCTGGAGACGGAAGACCATGTGGAGCTGGTGGTCTGCGGCAGCAGCGAGCTGGCAGTGCAGCAGGCCCTGCGGGAGAGCGTGAAGGCCGCCTCCGACGGACGGCGGGAGCGCATCGCCGTGGTGGGCTCCGACGGGGAGAACGTCAATGAGCTGGTGGAACGGGCGAAAGCCCTCAACAGCGAACGGGTGGTTTTGACCGCGCCTAACGCTGTGGCCGGGGACGGGTCGGGCACCCTGTCCGGCGTGGCGGTGGCCGCCGCCGTGGCCGGGGCCATCGCCGCAGAAAACGACCCGGCGGTGCCTCTGGGCGGCGCAGTGGTTCGGGGGTTTGGCGGACTGGACGCCATGTACAGCGACAACGAGCTGGACACCCTGATTCGGGGCGGCGTGACCCCCCTGGAGTGCGTGGGCGGCGAGCTGAGCGTTGTGCGGGGCATTACCACCCGGACCAAGACCGGGGAGTCCGAGGACGCCACTTGGCGGGAGCTGACCACTATCCTGATTGTGGACGATGTGATTCCCACCATACGGAACAGCCTGCGGGCCAAGTTCAGCCGCAGCAAGAATACTGTTCAGACCCGGGGCGCGGTGCGCTCCCAGGTCATCCTGGACCTGGAGGCCAAGCTGGCCGGAGAGATTATCACCGGCTATGACGAGGTTATGGTCTCCGTGGGCGAGACGCAGCCCAGCGTCTGCCTGGTGGACTTTGGGTTTACTGTGGCGCATGGGCTTAACCAGATCCACCTGACGGCGCATATTACCATTTAGATCAGGCTTTCTCTTCTTTTTCTTGAAAGAAAAAGAGGCAAAAAGAACGTTAAACTGACGCGGGAAGTCCGGCAGAATCAATTTGAGGTTCTTTTGCTTCCTTTCTTTCAAGAAAAGAAGACAACAAGGAGGAATGAGGATGAAGACAACGGGATTTCCCACCAGCAGCGACATCTACCTGGAGGTGGATGGAAAAAAGGTGGCTGTGGTGCAGAGCTACACCGCCAAAACCACCAAGAGCAGTCAGACCGTGGAGGCCTTCGGCGAGAGTGAGCCGGTGGCTACCATCCCCGGCCAGCGGACCCATGTAATCGAGCTGACCCGGCTCTACGCTACCGACGACGCGGTGCGGGACGGCATCAATTTTCACGATCTGGAGAACTTCTCTCTGGTCATCTGCAAGCCCGACCGGCGGATCATTTACTCCGACTGCCAGTGGAGCGCCATCGGTGAGACCGGCGCACTCAGCGCCATGGTGGTGGAAAAGGTCACTGTGGTGGCCGCGAAACGGATTGAGACCACCGCCTGATGGAACGGACATTAGAACAGTGGCTGGCCGGGCGCCGGGAACAGGAGATCTTCCTGAAAGGCGTGGCCTGCGTTCTGCGGGTAGCCTCCGCCCTGGAGGTGCTGGAGGCCCGGCGGGAAGCGGCCGGGCTGGCCGCCGGGGACAGGGAACAGGCCCTCTGCTCCAACGCCTGCCTGCTGGCCAAGGCGCTGCGGCGGGATGGGAAGCGGGTCTTCGAGGGCGGAGAGCAGGTCCTGGCCGCACTCACCCCCGGCGAAATCAGCCGGCTGGCCGCAGAGCTGGGACGACTGAACGAGGCGGAAAATCCTTCACCGGAGGATCCATGGGAGGCCAGCGATGCGAGAAAAAAAGCCTGGAGCACGCGCCCTACGAGCGGCTGAAGTGGCGCGTGCTCCGGCACTTTCACGCCCTGCCCACTGAGGACCGTGCCCGGCGGATGACCGACGGGGACTACCTTTACTGCGCCCTGAATCTGCTGCTGGACCAGGAGGAACAGTTGGACCGGCTCTGCCCGCAGTGCCGGAGTGAGGCCGGGGAGGGGCGCTGTCCCTCCTGCGGCGGACTTTGGAATGGGTCCGGGATGGGACGGAACGCTTCCTTCGACGAGGAACGGTATGAGGCGCTGCGAAGGGGTGAAGTGGGATGACCGATTGGATTCAGGTTCTGCTGGGCCAGCCGCTGGAAGAGGCCCGGGAGGACAGCTTAGAAGAGCTGAATCAGGCCGCTGAGGACAGTTTGACCTGGAAACGGCGGACCGCGAGGCGGGCTGACGGGGCAGAGGGGTTTCCCGCAGCGGAGACGGCAGAGGAACGGCTGTTACCAGCAAAGTTTAGCCCGCTCCCCGAGGCGCTGGAGGAACAGCGATGGAACCGGAATGGAGTGGCGGCCGCCGGAACGGGAAAAGACAGGGCGGCTGCTGAAAATAAGGCCGTCCTGGAACAGGAGGACGGCGGCGAAGACAGGCCGGAGCATGGACGGGCCCAGGCGGAGGCCGGCCAAGGGGCGGAGCGGCTGGAGGGCTGGCTGCGGGACGCCCCCTTTCCAGCGGCTGAGACGGGACGGCGGACCGAACGGCAGGTAAGCTCTGCCGGGGCTCAGGCGGCACGGGGGGCACTGGGGGAGGCGCTGGTCTGGCGGCAGTCCGGGGCGGAAGCGCTGGAAGCAACCGCCGCTGGGCGGCAGGCGGAATGGGCTGCGGCGGAAACGGTCCGGCGGAACGCCGGAGACAGCGGGTATCTGGCTGCGGCTCTGGCTGCGCCGGAGTACCGGACGCCGCCCGCCGGACGGCTGCTGGCCGTCATGGAGCAGAACGACCGGGTGGCTGCCTACCGGACCACGGCGCAAATGACTGAGCAAGTCGAAAACAGGGCCTGGACCGGGTCTGACCCGGCGCGGCTGGACCAGATCTTTGAACGGGACGCGCGGCGGTATGACAATGGGTTTACCATGTTTTGAGCGTGCTGCGGACCCCGCCGCAGTTCCGTCAGTTTAACGTTCTTTTCTAAGCTTTCTTTTCAAGAAAGCGTAAAGGAGGTGGGCCATGAGACTGGCTCCAATGCGATACAAAACCTTTGTCTGGCCCCACAACCCCCGGGTGTACTCTATCGAGTACAAACGGAAAATGGCGGTCAACAAGGTGCCCTTCGGACGGTACTACTTGCAGGACCTGGGTATTACCCGCCGGGTGATGCGGGGCGAGGGCGAGTTCGTGGGCAGTCAGGCCTACGACCAGTTCCGGGACCTGGCCAGCCTGTTTTATGAGAACACGCCGGGGACGCTTATTCACCCCCTGTGGCAGTCGGCCAGCGCCTACTTTGTGGGACTGTCCCTGGCGCAGGAACCAAGGGCCGACTATGTGAAATACACCTTTGAGTTTTGGGAGTGCTACGACCAATACCACTCTACCGGCACCCTGGTGAACACAGGAACCAGCGGGAGCGGAAGCGGCGAAGGCGCTGCCGGGACCGGAAGCGGAAACGCCCAATGGCACACGGTGGTCCGGGGCGACTCCCTCTGGGCGCTGGCGAGGACTTACGGTACCACCGTGAGTCAGCTGCTGGCCTGGAATCCCGGCATCAAAAATCCCAACCTCATTTACGTGGGGCAGAAGGTTCAGGTGAGCGGATGACTGGAACCTTGTGGGAATCCAACGGCGGGGTTTACCGGCTTCCCGAGCTGCTGGAATGGGAGCTGACCTACACGGCGGGAGCGCCCTGCGACAGCTTTTCCGTTCGCTGCGTCTACGACCCGGACATGGACGGCCATCTCCATCGGGCCGTGGAGTTCACAGCCGAATCCGGCGGCGAGCGGATGTTTTACGGCGTGGTGGACGAATATCAAATCACCTGGGACGGCAATGGCCGTCAGGTGGAGGTGGCCGGCCGGGGAATGGCTGCCCGGCTGCTGGACAACGAGGCGGAGGCTCAGGAGTATCAGACCGCTACCTTGGACGACATTCTGGACAACCATGTGAGGCCCTACGGCATCACCGTGGGCGATCGGGAGAGTCTGCCGCCGGTGCCCGGCTTTGCTGTGGCCAGCGGCAGCAGTCAATGGCAGGTGCTCTATCAATTCGCCTGCTATTACGGCGGGGTGACGCCCCGCTTTGACCGGACTGGCCGGCTGCTGCTCTGCGGCTGGAAGGACGGAACCAGGCGGGTGCTGGACGGCCGGACGCCGGTGCTGGCCATTCGGAAGCGGGAAAAGCGATATGGCGTGCTCTCTGAGATTCTGGTCCGGGACAAGCCCCAGAAGCGGGTGGAGTCCATCCGCAACCGGGCCTTTTTATCCGAGGGCGGCTCATGCAGCCGGGTCATCACCATGCCGGGCAGGAGCAGTTATCAGGATATGCGTTATTCCGGCGAGTACCAGATCCGCCGGTCAGAGGCCGAACGAAACCGGGTGGAACTGACCGTGGCCGCACCCTTCTGGGGCTGGCCCGGCGAGCTGGCTGAGCTCCGGCTGGAACGGATTGGGCTCACCGGGGAATACCGCATCCTGGAGGCGTCCACCGGCACCGGCGGCGAGGGCGCATGGACCCGGCTCACCTTGGGCGATCCGGATGCGCTGGTTTAGTTCTTTTTCTTGAAAGAAAAAGAACCAAAAAGAACTTTAAACTGGTTCTATTGACGCACAACACCCAGCGTAAAGTTCTTTTGCTTCTTCCCGTTCAAGAAAAGACGAGAAAAGGAGGAAACTATCATGTGGCTGTCCAGACGGGAACGGCCGGAGGAGGTCAAGCGGGAAGCGCTGGCCGAGGACGGACAGGTGACCATTGAAGACGGCGTGGGCGTCTACGCTGAGGGAGAACGGCGGAATCTGCCGGTGTACGGACCAGGCGGCTGCCGCTGGCGTCCCAGCGCAAACCAGCAGGTGCTGGTTCTCAAGCTGGGCCGTCAGGGAGAACAGCCCTGCGTGGCCGGGGCTCAGGTCGGAGAAAACGACCTGGAGCCCGGTGAGATTGAGCTATTTTCCAACGGGGCCAGCATCGTGCTCCACAACAGCGGCAGAGTGGATATTCAGGGCAGGCTGTACATCAACGGTGAGCCCTACAGCCCGTGCCGGTGCTGAAAGGCGGCGGAAATGGAGCTAAAGTGGAAGGATAAGGACTATCAGACCGGGGAAACCGGCGGGCTGGAAACCGTGTCCGGCGGCCAGGAGCTCCTGCAGCGGGTGCTGATGCGTCTGTCCGCCCGGCGGGGAGGCTTTCCCTTCCTGCCGGAGCTGGGCAGCAGGCTGCACCTGCTGGGCCGGGAGCCAGAGCGGATGCGTCAGAACGTGGCGGAGGTCTATGTACGGGAGGCACTGTCCAGTGAGGACGGGCTGGAGGTCCTTCAAGTGAGCCTCTCCGAGCCCGAGGCCGGCAGGCTGGACCTGTCGGTGGACCTGCTGTGGAAGGGCCTGCCGGTGAGCGCCTCCCTTTCCCTGCCCTGAGAACCTGTATTCAAAGAGGTGAGATGTTGCACACTGTAGAGAGTTATTACGACAAAATGCTGGCCCTGTTTCAGGAGAAAACCGGGCGGGACGCCGCCGGTTCCGTGGACCTGAGCGTCAGGCTCTACGCCCTGGCGTCCCAGCTGTACGCACTGGACGCTCAGGGGGAATGGATTCAAAAGCAGTGCTTCCCACAGTCCGCCCAGGGCACCTTCCTGGACCAGCACGCCCAGCTGCGGGGACTGGTCCGCCGTCCCGCGGCGAAGGCACTGGGGAGCATCCGCTTTTCCGTGGACCGGGCGGGGCAGAGCGATTTGGTCATTCAGGCAGGAACCATTTGCATGACCGCCAATCAGGTGCGGTTTGAGACCATTCAGGAGGTGGTTCTGAGGGCCGGTCAGACCGAGGTTCTGGCGGAGGCCCAGGCTGTAGAGGCCGGGGCCGCGGGCAATGTGCCGTCAGGCAGCATCCTGACCATGGCGGTCGCGCCGGTGGGCATCCGCCGGTGCGGCAATCCCGAGCCCTTCACCGGCGGTATGGAGGAGGAAGACGACGAAAGCCTCCGAAAGCGGGTGCTGGAGACCTACCGCAGGCTGGCCAACGGTGCCAACGCGGCCTACTACGAGAAGGAGGCGCTGGCCTTTTCCGCCGACGTGGCGGCAGTCGCCGTGGTGGGCCGCAGCCGGGGCACCGGCACTGTGGACGTGGTGCCCGCAGTTTGGCACGGGGTACCCGGCGCGGATTTGATTTCAGGGCTTCAGGACTACTTCGAGGAACGGCGGGAAATCGCTGTCGATGTGCTGGTCAAAGCGCCCACCGTGAAAACAGTGGACGTGAGCGCATCCATTGAGCCGGAGGCTGGGCAGACATATGCCGAGGTGGCGGGCCGGGTGGACGCGGTGCTCAAGGACTGGTTTAACGGCGAACGGCTGGGCCAGGATATTCTGCGGGTCAAGCTGGGAGACCTCATTTACGGCGTGGAGGGCGTGGCCAACTACACGCTGGCCGCGCCGGCGGCCGATGTGGCCGTGGCCTCCACCGAGCTGCCCTGGCTGGGCGTCCTGACCCTCAGCCAGATGGGAGCGTGAGCCATGGGATACAGCAGCTATCTGAAAGAGCTGCTCCGGCCCCTGGGGCTCTATGACCTGTCCGATGGAGCCATCAATGTGGGCGAGCTGGAGGCCGCCGGAGGCGTGATGGACCTGCTGGACCTTCAGCTGGAAGACATTCAGCGGGAAATGCTGCTCACCACGGCGGAGGGGCTGGGGCTGGAGCGGATTGAGGACCTGCTGGTACACAAGCCCAGACCCTTGGACCTGAAGCACCGGCGGGCCGCCCTGGCCGCGCTCCTCCGGATTGGCAACGACAGCTACACCTTGGCCGCCATCAACGACAACCTGGCCGGCTGCGGACTCAACGCAGTGGTCAGCGAGACCGAAGAGGCCGGCGTGGTGGAGGTGCGGTTCCCCGAGGTGCCCGGGATCCCTGACGGCTTTGATGAAATGAGCCGGATTATTGAGGACATCATCCCCTGCCACCTGTTCATCCGGTACGTGTACTGGTACATTACTTGGGCTATGGTGGAGGAGAAATTCCCCCTTTGGGGAGACCTGGACCGGTCCGGACTGACCTGGGAGGCACTGGAAAAGCTAGTGCGCTAGTTGAAAAGAAGCCGTGGAGGAACGCAGTATCTGCCGGTTCCCTCCACGGTTTTTTCTTTGGGTAAAAATGAATTTTTGCAGATTTTAACGTCATTCTCTTGCGGCAGAGCGGGAAAGGGCGTATAATGAAGATCTCTAGGAAAGGCGGGCGGTTATCATGCGGCGATTGACCCTGATCTTGATTTTCTGCCTGCTCCTGTCCGGCTGTCAGACTGCCGGGCCGGAGCAGCTGTCCACGCAGGAACAGGCGGAATTTCAGGCAGTGCTGGACCTGTCTCTAGGCAGCCTGAAGAAGCACCTCAGCCAGGAGGAATATCAAACCGCTCAGCAGCGGCTGATGACCCTCTGGCCCCTGCGGCAGGCCAGGCTGGAGCAGGGTGAATTTGAGCCGGGCTGGCGGGAGCAGTTTTACCTCAGCGCTTACAGCCGCCTGCTGGACAGCTACACGGCGGTTTACCTGGGGAAAAGCCGGTGGTGGTGGTCCTCCGACCGGCCGGAGGATGTGGACTTGGTCAACTTCCACATTCAATCCAACGGCGTTCTCACCGCGCCTTACTACTATGAGGGCTGGGATGACTTCCCCATTGAGCGGAAGGACGCGGATGCCCTTTGGAACAGCGTGAAATCGGTCCTGCCGGAGGGCGCGTTGGACGATTTTAAGGAATTCCACCTCTTCACCGACGGCGAGTATGAGACCGTGGCCTATGTTTACTGGGATGACACCGGCGGCG
Organism: Oscillospiraceae bacterium; assembly: GCA_022793095.1. GTDB lineage: Bacteria > Bacillota > Clostridia > Oscillospirales > Oscillospiraceae > JAAWCD01. The sequence continues at coordinate 59,060 of JAAWCD010000109.1, forward strand.
CGGCCCAGGGCTGGGGGCTGGCCGTTGACCCGGTGGATTCAGAAAACTGGGGCGAGCTGGTGCTGACCGTGCTCCACGAGTACTGCCACTATCTGACGCTGAAGGAAGGGCAGGTGCGATTCGAGACCCCAGGGACAGATACTTACAGCGAGGCCGGGCTTCGCTCCCTTCCCGGCTCTTACCTCAATCAGTTTTATCAGGAATACTGGGGCTTTCTCAGTGAGGAGCGGCGGAGCAACCTGGATTCCGGGGAGTTTTATATCCGGCATCAGACCGAGTTTTGCAGCGAGTACGCCTCCACCGACCCCTCGGAGGACATTGCGGAATGTTTTGCCTACTTCGTGGTGATGGACGATGAGTCGTTGGAGCAGGAGGCCGGTCAAGCCGGGGAAAAACTGCGGTTTTTCCTCCGCTACCCGGAGTTCGTTGCCTTCCGTGAGGAGGTCCGGCTCCATCTGGAGCTGGACGCCGGAGCGGAGGAGCCAGCCGCGTGACTTTACGCGCTGGTCTATCAAAAATTTTTCAGGAAGGTTGTGCAGCAATGAGCGAACAAGCGCTGACCGCACAGGAATGGCTCACGGAAGAGCTGAAATTTATCAACGAAACCATGGCGGAAACGCTGAACGGACGGCTGAAGGCTGAGCTGGAGTCCTGCAAGGAAGACGAGCTGGAGCTGGAGCTCCGGTTCCCCCTTCAGCCGTGGCAGGTCAATGGATTGGGCACCCTCCATGGCGGCATGGTCTCCACCATGATGGACCTGGCCATGAGCATGGCGGTTTACTGCTATTCCCGGCAAAGTATTCCGCCCACGGTCTCCATGTCGGTGAATTACCTCCGGCCTGTGCCCGTGGAGGAGTACGTGGAGATTAAGGCAAAGGTGACCTCTCTGGGCAAACGGAACGCCACAGCCTACTGTGAGGCCCTGGTACCCCGCAGCGGCAAGACTGCCGCCACGGCCATCGGAACCTACGCGATTATTCCCAGAAAGGAGTAATCCGGCTTCCGCCCCAGTGCGAAACAAAAGCGTTTCCCCCAGTCCAGGAGGAAACGCTTCTACGCTATATCAGGCCGAACCGGGAGGCGTCTTCCCACTCCGTAAGGCCGAGAGCCTGCCGGGCCTTTGCCTGCTGCCAGGTCAGCCGGATAGGGTCCTCCTCCAGGTAGGCAGTCAGCTCCGCCAGCCCCTCGCGGGTGGAGCTGCTCACCTCGAAAATACGCTCACAGCCAGAATTGACCATCCAGTTCCGCACCATCGGGACGTTGGCGAAGGGAGAGTCAATTTTTGTGATGATGCCAATAAGAGGCCGGTTCGTAAAGCACTGACAATCCGCCTCAAACACGCTGAACGGTTCATCCGCCGCCATCAGAAGGGCCAGTACGTCGGCTTCAAAGGAGAAGCAGGCAAGGCCCAGGCCACACCGCTTGGTCTCCGCATACTCGCCGGGAGAGTCAATGATAAACTCCTCTGTGTTGGTGTATTGCGTCTTCTGGTAGTGAAGCTCTTCCCCCTTCAGCGCCTGGGTCAGGGATGTCTTCCCCGCCTCGCTTCGCCCCATCAAAAACAGCTTCTTCATAGCTATTCCTCCGTGATGCCGCACACCGTAAAGTTCAGCTCATACCGGAAGAAATCAATCACCCCTTCCAAGGCGCTTCTCACATGGGCGCGCCGGCCCAGAAGAATGACGGTTCCGCTGAACCGGTCCAGAAAGCCCAGCTCAATATGTCCGTTCTTCGTGGCAACATCAGCAGCCACAACAGCCGCGTCCGCCGGCGTGAGATGCAGAAGGCCAATGGATTCCCCCGTGTGGTCCTCCCCCAGATGGGTTCCAATGTGAAGGCCCAGATTCTGATATATCCGGGTTTCTGAAACGCCGATGAGCTGGGCCAGGGAGATTTCTTTTCCGGGAACCTTCACGCAGACCAGACGCAGCCTGTCTTCCTTCAGCTCGCTGTACGTTCGCGCATAGATCTTTTCCAGGAATTCCTCCCTTGTCATTCGATCTCCCATAGCAGAACTTCCTATCTCTTCGTGATCTTACAGACGACGTATCCCAACACGTCGCGGAAATAGGCCACAACCTCAGTCATGGCGGCTGTCACGTCAGCAATGTCTCCTGTGATAATCATCGTGCCGGTGAACCGGTCCGCGAAGCCCAGATAGACGTCTCCGCTTTTTACCGCAATGTCGGAGGCGATGACGGCAGACTCCGGCGGCGTCAGATTCATAATCCCAATGGCGCAGCTCCCGTAATCAATGGACGGATTCAGCCCCAGCTTTTGATAGATAACCGGCGCAGGACCGCCTATCACATGGGCAAATGTGATTTCTTTTCCCGCCACCGTCTCCTGTACAATTCGGATTTGGTCATGCGTGTCACTCATATCGGCTCGTGCCCCCTGACATTTTCTCTATTAAGCATAAAATTCCAGTTCCATTATTCAGAATATTAGTTTTTTTGCTCAAACTCAACTTTTTTACACCATATCACATCTGCCCCCAAAAGTCAACCGAATCCCTGGCTATGACCGGCGGCAGGACGTAGGATTGTCAAACATATTGGACGAGGAAGCTAAAGGGAGAAAGGAAATTGAGGGGTCTCAGCCGGCAAGTTGTTGGAGGGACAACAGCAAGCTGCATTTCAAAGCCGGCCAATCGCGGAATCTGCAATTTTCCTCTTGACGAAATAGAAAAATGTGATATAATATCTTTTGTTCGATACTCATACTCCCAAACGCATCTGTTTTGCAGAGCACTGCCACGGAGAAGTGGCTGAGTGGTCGAAGGCGCACGATTGGAAATCGTGTGTACGTTGATAGCGTACCGAGGGTTCAAATCCCTCCTTCTCCGCCAACACAAACCCCTTGGAACTGTAAGGTTCCAAGGGGTTTGTGCTGTTGTTTGACCCTTACGGGATTTTTATAAGGTAGTTGTATTGTACCTGACTGCGGCGGACAGTTCAAGCAGCTTGAAACGAGCGAGTTTTCGGGGAGCGTGGACAAGGAGCGAAGCGACTGTCTCTCTTTTTGAACTTGCTGTCAGGTCAGTACGATACAGCATGGGGTGGGAACACCCCGCCCTCAACAGGGCGGCTGCGACACGGCGCTTCATCTGGCGGACCAGGGAAAACCGTAACCATCATCGAAATGCAGCCGGAAGCGCCCAACGGCGGGACCAACGGCTACAAGCAGTTCACCCGGCAGGGCATTCCGGGAAAAGGGAGTCATAGTCCGGACGTATCTCAAATGCGTGGCGGTCCCGACGGCCACCCTGGCTGGGCCAAGGAACGCCAGCTGATTGCGCGAAGCGGAAAGTTTGTTCCGTATTTGTGTCTCTTTGTCGAAAAAATTCGGAATATGACTTGCACAGTCCCCACACTTCAAGGTATAATTTTGTCATGATTCATAAAATTTTCCGAGTTTGGGAGGGAACGCCGCATGCCGTCCAAAAATCAGGATTACCACCGCTATATCAGAGAAAACGTCCCCCTGTCCGATGTCTGCGCCCGGCTGGACCTGTACACCAAGCAGCATGGGGTCCAGGTGCGGGCTCTGTGTCCCTTTCACAACGACCGGACGCCGTCGCTTCACATCTACCGCGATCACTACCACTGCTACGTCTGTCAGGCCCACGGCGACCTCTTCAACCTCGTTCAGAAGGTCAACGGAGTCGATTTCCCAGGGGCTGTCGCTTGGGTCGAGGAGCAATTTCCCTTCGTGTTGGGCCAGAAGCCAGTCAAAAGTAAAGGCCGCAGGCAAAGCCAAACCCCCTTCCAGATTGCCTTGGACTATTATTCCGCCGGAAAATGTGTCGTTTCACCTGCAATAGCCAATAAACGGGGGTATCAGCCGGAATTTCTGCGAAAGGCGGAGGTCTACCAGACAGACGGGCATGTCCTCTGCGGCCACGCGGCGCGGGAGGAGCTGGACGCGCTGCTTTCAGCCCAGCTGATTCAGCGAGATGCCCGCGCCCGTCCGGAGGACCTTTCCCCTTATCAGGACTACTTTTTCAAAGAACGGCTCCTGTTCACCCTGCGGGACGCTGGCCGGCGGGTAGTGGGCTTTGCCGGGCGAAGCACGTCAGAGAACGACAAGCCCAAATACCTCTACACCAAAGATCTGCGAAAAAACGACCTGCTCTACCGGCTGGACAAGGTGATCGACCGCTGGAACCGGACGGAGGAGGCCGAGTGCAGCCTCTATCTGGTGGAGGGCTTGTTCGACGCCCTGCGCCTGGAATCGCTGGGGCTGGACGCCGCCGCCGTGCTGGGCAGTCATCTGACAGACGGGCAGCTGCTCATTCTGGAACGGCTCGTGGAGCAGCAGCGGCAGCGGGGCCGGACGGTGGCGCTCCGCTGCTTCCTGGACTCCGACAAGGCCGGGGTGGAGGGCGCTTATCAGCTGATCCGGTCCGTCTGGCGGAGCGATATCCTGCGGGATACGCCGCTGGCCATGCTGTTGGACTCGACCGCCTTTCTAAACCCGTCGGAGGCCTCTCCCAAGGACCCGGACGAATTCCTGAAGGGCATGGAGAAGGACGCGGCTTCCGCGTGGCTGGAGAAGCGCCAGGTCCATCCGATGGAATTCCTCCTGCGGCGCTTTCTGGACCAGCAAAACCTGGCTTTTGACGGAGATGAGCTGGAAACGCAATGGGAAAATCTGCCTCTTTTGCCCAAGGTCCGGATTTTAAACCAGCTTTCCAACCTGTTCAGCGAGACTGTCTGGAAGGAATTGCTGTCCTTTTACACCGAGCATGAAACGAAAAAATGCTTTGCCCTGACCCTGCTGGACCGCTATTTGCGGACGAAAGCGGACCCGTTCTCCGAAACCGTCAACGCGGAAAAAGAGCCCCGCAACTCGCCCTACGCGCTGGCGCTGGAAATGGCGCGGACCGGATACAAGCAGGAATCCCTGCCTCTGGACGACGCCTCCTGGGACCGGCTGTCAGCGGGGATCGAGCTGGTGGGCCGGCACTTTGACCGTATGCTGCCCGGCCTCCGCAGCATGCCGCCCGCCCAGCCTCTGCTGGCCTTTTCCACCCCGAAGGACGAGGAGCAGGACCGGCTGAAGGCGCTGCCGGACCATGAGGAGCTGCTTTTGCAGCACTATCTGCTGAACGAGCTGCTTCGGGAGGATGTCTACCCGGGATATGCCCGGTCTATTCCCGCCGTCCGGCATGATCCCCTCGCCGGCGGCGCCTACACCACCGGCCTGGGCTATGGAGACACATTCCAGAACACCGGCTATAAGGCGGTCAGCTTTGCCTATCAGGTGGACATGCCGGTCCTGCGGGGAGAGCGGAGGCCCTCCGACGGCCTGTTCCGGCACTACTACGACTGCTGGAAGGACTTTGTCTCCTTCCTGCGGGACGGCATTGAGCGGCTGGACGGCGATCGGATCTACCGCGCCCGGCTGGACATTCGGGGCTATTACGACAACATCCGCAAGTATTCGGTCCGCGACGTGCTGATTGGCCCCCTGTCCGAGGCTTTCGGCTACGCGCAGAACGCGTTTCAAAAGCTGAACGACAACGGGGAGGACCGGCAGAAGCAGGCGGAAAAGGTGATCGACCTTCTGCTGGAGCGGCTTTTCGGCTGGTCCTATCTGGACCCTCAGACCGGGGCGAAAACCGAAGCGCCGGACCCGCTGAGGGGCATTCCCCAGGGCCCGGCCCTCTCCGCCTACGCGGCGAATGTGCTGCTCTTCCCCCTGGACCGGGAGGTGTCCCAGTACGTCAATCAAGTGAACAGTGCGTGCGAAACCGGGACCATTCGGGTCCGCTATGCCAGATATGTGGACGACATGATTATCCTCGCCTCGGACCCCGCTGTTCTGGCAAAAATCGAGGGCATCATCAACGATCGGCTGGGCGCTCTCGGTCTGGAGCTGAGCCCCAAGACAGACCACCCAGACGCGGTGGAAAAGGAAGAGGCCCGCTGGTGGCTGCTGGACGAGCGGGGCGGGCTGGGCGTCTCCGCCGCGGGGTTTGTTCCCGAGGACACCCTGGACGAGCTCTGGGGGACGGGGTACGAGCCCTATGTGGTGGACCGGCACGACGCCCTCAATATTCTGAAAAGCGCCGCGGATATCCTGGACGCGCCGGAGCGGCGGTTCGACGAGGCCCTCACCGCCTGCTTCCGCACGGAGAACGTCCGCTTCCGGGACGCCTCCCGGCTGGCGGCTCTGCTGCTGGAGTATCTGCTGAATCAAGAGAGCTTGTCCGGCAGTCTCTATGAGGCTTTCTCCCGTGCGTGGCGGCGGGAGCGGCAGCAGATGGGCGTTCGCTCCATGCTCAGCCGGAGGGATGTGGAACCGCTGGCCTTCCTGGAGGGACTGCTGATTCTGCTCCGGCGCAATATTTCCGCGACCCTTCCGTCGGAGGAACAGGCGGCACGGCGGAAGGTCCAGCTGGAGGCGGCACGGCACATTGCCAACAGCGACAGTGTTGAGCGGGCGAGGAAGGCGTACGAGAAGGCAGATGGCAGAAACATCTCGCTTCTGGAGGTGAAAATCATTCAGCTCCGGGTGCTTTCCCTGCTGAGCCTGTCCATACCGCCGGAAGAAACTGACGTGAAACAGCTGATGCCGGAGAATATGGCTTCGGGTGTTCATCGGTATCTCCAGCGTTGGCAGTACATGCTGGTCAGCGGCCGGGAAAACCCGGTATGGGACAATCGCTTTCCCATTTTTCACGACTTTCCCAGTGACCATCTTGACGAGTTTCAATTATTCCACCATCTGACCGCCTGCCTGGGCTGCTGCACCAGGACGGAATGGTTCTGGGAGCTGGCCAGCCAATTCCGGAAATATACAAAGTCCGATGTTGGAATTTCCTCTGAATTACGGCAGATTGAGCAGATCTGGTTTTTACCGGGTGGGGAAGCGGTATTTGTAGATACGGACCATGCCAGACTGGCCCTTCAGACCCTGAGCAACTTTCTCCAGCGAGATTGCCTGCCCAAGGTGATTTCCCAAAATCCGGCGATGTGTTCCGCACTTTTTTCGGAAGCGCTGGAGCTGATCTACCTGCCGGTTCCCCCGGTCCCGGAGTTCTCCTATCCGGGCATTTTTGCCCTCGACGAAAGGACGGCTTACCGTGCGGAAGTTGCCCCGAACGGGGATGAGCAGCCGGTGGTGCTTGATTGGGAGCAGTTGCCGGATTCCGCCTCGGAGCATTGGACTTCCTATCACGCCGGTCTGCCGGACGGCGGATGGCATGCCTTGACCTCGCCATTGCCGGAAAAAGCGGAGGAATGGACGCCCCGGCTGGCGGCAGATGCCGCGGACCTCTATGAAAAGCTGCGGGAGCTTCTCAAGAGGCCTGGTCCCAGCCCCATCCTGTCCCGCTATCATCTGTTCCTTGACAAAAAAGGTTCCCTGCGTACTCTGACCTATTACCACACCGAGTGGAAAGAGCCCACTGGCGTGGCCCTGGCGGGGGGGAGTCCGTTCCTGAAATGGACGGCGCTGGACCGGGGGCCGGGAAAGGCGGAGCGGGCCGCAGCCCTGCTGTTGGAGGACCTGCTGGACCTGCGGCAGTATGCGGCTGGTGAAAATTTAAATTCCTCCAACCTTCTGAAGCTGCTCTCCTACGGCCTGGAACGGCTGACCGGGCGGAAGATGAGCGCGCACCTGTCCGGGCTGAGCGAGCAGTCCTTTGCCCAGACGGTGCGGCGCACACTGGACCTCTGGCGGCGCTTCTCCAAGGCGTCCCCGGAGGAGGAACGGCTTGTTTTGCTGGAGGCAGCGCTGACAGACCGGCTGATGTCTGCCCGCCTGGACTGGCACCGGCCCGGCTTCCGTCCTGGAGAGGATTCCGCGTTCCTGGAACGGTGGGCCGCCATTGCGGTTCGGGTTGAGCTTCCCCGCCTGAGTGAGGTCCTGCCGGAACGCGCGGCGGCGGCCGGGCCGGACTTCCCCATGCGCCGCAGCGTGGCGGCGTGGCGGGCCATCGGCCTCCGCCTGCTTCGGCTGGCCCGGCTGGACGCTGTCCGCGCCCTGGGCGCGTCGGCCCTTCTGCGGGCGGTCTGCCTGGACCTTCGGATGCGGGTCCTGGAGTGCGTTCGGGCGCTGAGAAGCGGCGAACTGAAGCGTTTGAAAGAGTATCCGCTTCCCTTCCAGCTTTTGCAGGTCCAGGAGCCGGCGGCGCTCCTGGTTGACAGCGAGGAGCCCCCGCAGGCGCAGGCAGAGAAGCTGCTTCAGATGATGGAGCGGTATCACGAGGGGGACGGCAGCTATCAGATGGAAGCCATCACGCCGGCGGGATGGTATCTGCTGCTGGCCTGGGTCCTGGAGCTGAACGGCGATTCCGTGTCTCCCCGCCTGCACCCGGAGCTGGAGACAGACCGGAAGGCCGAGGCGCGGGCGATCTGGGAGGAGGCCGGACAGCTGCTCTTCCCCCCGTCCTCCGAGGATGAGGAAGCAGCTTTTCCCTATCAGGGCCTGAAGCCGCTCCTTCAGACCGGAGAACAGGCGGACCGGATTCTGAGCCTGTTACACCGGCTGGACGAAATGCTGGATTTCACAATTTGCCGCAAACGCTCCAGCGGGCTGAGCTTCGGGAAGGGAAGTCCGCTGAAAATGCAGATGTCCCTGCAAATCGATCCTTCGGTCAGGATGACCGTTCCCACCGGATTTGTCTCGTTTCTGCACGACAGCACACAGATGCCGGAATACGAAGGGAATGGAACGGAACGGGTTTGGACGCAGACCATGCTGGGGGATCAGATCCTGAGTCTGGCGGTGGTGACGCGGAAAGCAGCCAACCTGGCCTGGGGCGAGCTGAGCCCGCCCCAGGAAGAGGCGCCAGAGATGGAGCCCCCCGCATCTCTTGAGCTGCGGGAAACCGCTCAAACCGTGTCCGAACCGGCGGCGCCGGAACAGCCGGAGCGGGCACAGTCCGGTTCGGAACGGCCTGACGCTGAAAAAGGGCCTGATCCGGAGACGCCGCTCCCGAAGGAGCAGGACGGCACGCCGTTTCGGTCTGCGCTGGGAAAATTGCAGCAAGCCCAGAAGCATTCCTGGACGCTGCGAAAAAATTTCAATGGGAATATCGACCGCATCGCGTTTTTCCAGTTCGACGCGGACGACAGCTACGTCCACCCCCTGGCGGAATGCTGCAATTGCCAGGAGGGAGATCCGCCGGTCTGGAAATGGAAGAAGGACCCTGTCCAATGGGACCGGGAGCAGGCGAAGGCCCACCAGCATCAGCTGTACAGCTGCGCGGAGCACCGCAGAAGGCAACTGCTGAAAGCCGTGTTCAACGCATGCGCCGGCTTCGATGTGGACATTCTGCTGCTGCCGGAGTATTCGGTCCGGATGGAAACCGTCCAGTGGATGCTGGAGTTTCTCCAGCGGGATACGAACAGATACCGCTTTTCCGTCTGGGCGGGTACCTGCCGGCTGACCCCTGGGCGCAACTATGAGAGCGAGGCGCTGAAAGAGCTGAACAGGCCGGGCGCGGATTGCCAGGCGGTTCTGCCGGTCATTTGCCAGAAGCCAGCGCTTGCGCTCCATACCGGCCCCGATCCGGAGCGCCGCTATCCGCTGCTCTATTTGGGCCGTTCCAAAAAATATCCCTCCATCTCCATGGAAGAGGTGATCAGACCGCAAACAAGGGAGCTGAACCCGATCATGAAGGACCCGGGGCAGTTGGGCGGACAGATGTATGGGGACGCCCGGGACGACGTGATGGAGCTGATTTGCGCCGAAGTGTTTCTGGCAACCAATCCGGGCAATACGGCCGCGTTCGCCCAGGTCTATGATATGCTGCAAAGGCGTTTTCATGGCAAGCCTATGGGAGTAGGCAAACAAATGGAGATTGCACAGAAAGACCTTTATGCAATTGGGGAGCGCACCTCACTGGTGCAGTTGAAATCCTCCTATTTGACGTCGAATGGCAAAATAGCAAATGGGCCGGGGAAATACGGCCGCACGCCGGTTTTGCTGGTGCCGGCGTACACAACCAGGACAGTGGACTATTATGTGACCGGTCAGGCCGGCTATCTGGCCACTGGTCTGACCACGGTGTTCTGCAATGCGGTGGGGCTGAGCTCCCGGGGCGAGAGCTGCTTTATCGGAACGGACTGCTGGGAGAAGGAGGATGGCAAAAAGAGCCCGTTCATGCCGGACTACAGCCCCTATCACGGGGCGCTTCCCGGCGTTTACCGGCAGTTCGACGCCAAGGCGGGGCATGGTGCGCTGGGAAGGTATGAGCAGGCGGTGGTGATCTGCGACATCAACCCGCTGGCGGCCTCGGGCGGACGGCCCAGACCGGAATCCATGCTGCATCCGCTCACGCTGGTCGCCCATCTGCCCATCATTGAGTCGGTCACCTACCGAAAGGCGACGGATTTGGAGAACGGCAGGCACTGCGGGCCCTACGATCAGTGCCGGTGCCAGCGGCAGAAGGGAGCGCGGCCCACTGAACCAGGAACAGGCGACCGGGCGGTTCAGGCGATTTATGCTTTGGCGAAGTGCCTGGAAAGCTTTGAAGCCATGGAAAAGGAGGCGTGGACCACCGCGCACGACCGGAATCCGAAGGCGCTGGCCGAAGCGCTGGAGCAGCTCGGTCTGGAGCTGAACAGCCGCGGCTTGCAGGAACGGGCCGGCTGTTACCGGGAATTTCACCAGAGCAATCCCCACAATTTGCCTCCGGCTACCCTTTTGGATTGGATTTGGGTCGATGTGGAGTTTCCAACGGTGGGCAGGCGGGATGAGTCTGAATTTCTCGATGTGCCGGAATTTACGGAGACGAAATTTCAAAAGCCCAATTGGTGATTGGACTTGCGGGGGCTTCTGGCATACAATATAAATAAGAGCCTATCCCAGAATTCGGCGTGTGCAGATTGCATTGTCAGATTTTTCGTCAAGGGAAGCCAAAACCGCAGGCAATCCACAAAGGATTGCCTGCGGTTTTGGTGAAGCATGGCGGAAAATATGCAAGCAAGATGCGTGCGAATCAGTTTGAGATAGGCTCTTAGAAGCTGTACCAATAGGCGCCGGCACGTATCTTGACGGAAAATTTTTCGTCTGGCTGCGTCAGAAACTCTTGAAATCCGTCAGGATTCCTGCAGGTTTCTTCCTTGCCAGACAAAAAATTTTCTCGCCAATCTGCATACCGTCACCTATTGGTACAGCTTCTTAGTTTCAGCTTCCATGACGGGCAAAGCAGATGCAGTGATTCTTCCTGATCAACAGGATATCCATTGTCTGTTAGGAAACAATGGATACTCCTGGCCATTTATCCGAAGTACCCCACCTGACCGGTTGGTAGCCACGTTCCGTGTTTTACCATCCCAATTGATCCGGATAAACCCGTCCCCGCCGCCTATGGGAAGGGTACAGTCCAGCTCAGAAAAATACTCCAATCTTGGAGACAGCACGAACCCGGAATCCGTCTGCCGCAGGCCAATAAAATATTTCCCCAGAAGGTAAATCGGACTGGCCGCCCAGGCGTGGCACAGGCTCTTGCCAAACTTGTCGCCATACATGCCGTACTGCTCCGGTCCGGTCACGTCAGGGTCAAATTCCTCCCAGAAGGTGACCGCGCCCCGGTCCAGCATGCCGCCCCAGTAGGACCGGATTTTCTCCATCACCTGATCCAGCTGTCCGGCCTCTGCCAGCACGTCCAGCTCAAAAAACTCAAAATAGGGCGTGGTGATGGGGGAGATGTCCTCGTTTTCCAGAACACGCTCCATAATCTTTTTCCGCTGGGCCTCATCTGCCACGCCGAAGCGGAGAGCGAAAATATTGGTCTGACGGGATACATGGCGGCGGCCGGAGATGAAGGAATCCACATAAGCCCCTTGTTCCTCGTCCCAGAAGCAGGCGTTGATCTGGCTCACGAGTTCCTCCTTCCGCCGCCGGAAGGCTGTCCCGTCCAGCGCCAGCGCCTCAGACATCCAGGCCAGCGCCTCCCAGCAGGCCGCCAGCAGCATCTGTTCCGCCCCGAAGGGGCCCTCCTTGTCCAGATCGGCCCAGTCAATGAAGGTCCAGTCTCCGGGACGGGCGATCAGGAACCCCCGTTCGTCCAGCTGCTCCTCGCAAAAGGACATCAGAGATTGCACCTTGGGGTAAATTTGAGTCAGAAAGCGCCGGTCCCCGTAGGCTTCCACGTGCTCCCGCACCCCGAGGATCCACAGAAGGGAGTAGTCTATAATGGTGTTGATATGCCCGGTCATTGGGTCGTTTCCCCGGAGGGCCAGCAGGGTGCGCTGGTCAATATCCGGGTCCGCCATGAGATAGCGGTTGACAAACAAGCTCTGATAGGCATCCCCGGACCAGATCCACTTGTCCCGCTTTACGCCGTCGATAAAGAAAATTCCGCTGCACAGCCGGAAGGTGTGCTCCGCCACGGCCCAGATCTGCTGAAGCAGCGGATCGCCGCAGGCGAAACGGGCCCGCACCGGAATGTCCACGTACTGATGGACCGCAGTGAGCGAAACCGCTTCGCCGGGAATGAACGCGAAGCGCACGGCGCACCGGGGTGTCCGGCCCGTCTCCGGGTCCGGCCTCCAGCTATAATAGCAGTGCTCCAGGTCCAGCGCCTCTTCCCGGGATTCCCCGCAGTAGACCGTGAGTCCGCTCAAACGGGCCTCCTCACACCGGACCTCCAAAACGGCGGTCAGCTCCGTCTCGAACTCATATAGCGTTCCGCCGTTCACCCGCTCGGTGTTTACCGGCAGGCAGCTCCGCTCACTGTAGTCCCAGCGGGCCGGGTCCTGCTCCGGCCGGGTGAAGTACCGGCTGCGCCCCGCCGGGACCGGCGGTTGGGCGTAGTCCTCCGCCATCCACCCCGCGTCAGAGCGCACAACGTCCCCCTCAATGTACACGCTGGGGAACGCCTCGATTCGTCCGGCGTGTATGGCGATGGAAACCTCACCCGCCGGACAGGAGATCGTCTGCCCGAAGGGATATTTCCGATCCCCCACCAGGACAAAGCCCACGGCCTTGCTGTAGACCCGGAATTCTGTCTCATGGTCCAGCGCGTAGCCGCGGCGGAAGGCCACCCGGTTCCGGAAGCCCTCGCTCTTCCAGAAGGCCGGCCAGCCGTAACCCCGCTCCACCCGGCTGAAATTTTGTTGCATGCCATAGTAAAGCTCCAGATCACCGGGATACCAGATCCAGCCGCTCTCACCCATTGTCAACCGCTCCTTTTCCTCATCACCGGCAGAGCAGCTCCGCCGTGCGCGGGCCGCTCTCATCCGTGACCGTAATCCGCACCGGGCCGGGCTCCGCCGCCCGAATAATCGCCATGGCCTCCCCGTAATAGGTTGAGGCCGTGTCTTGGGCATAGTTTCCCTCCACATAGGCGTTGGCGCTGCCCAGCCCCGCTAAAGTTCCGTTTTCCACCGTGACGGTCAGCTTGTGCTTCTCCATGGGCTTCCAGATTCCCGCCCCGTCCGTGTATTGCAGCGGAACAAAGGCCAGCTGTCCGGGCCGGACCTCCGATTCCTCCGGAGACATCCGCAAAACAGTGTCCGCGCCGGCGGTGTGCAGGCTCTGACGGCCCAGCTCCCGGCCCGCCCCGTCATAGGAAACCGCAGTCAGCTCCCCGTCCTCATAGAGGGTCTTGAACAGGACCCGGCAGGTATTTTTCAGCGTTTTCCGGCCCACGGACCTGCCGTTGACCAGCAGCTCCACCTGAGCGGCCCTGGTGTACACCTCCACCACGGCGGGCATGCCGGCGCAGCCTCGCCAGGACCAGCTCTCCAGGGCCTTGGTCAGCTGCCAGCCCGTGAGCTGGAGCTTTTCGGTCTGGTACACCGGGACAACGGCGAGATACGGCCCCGCCTCCCGCTCGAAGGCCACCCGGGTAAAGGCGGCTTCCGCCCTGGGCTTGCCCAGCAGGTCCACCCGGCCGTTGCCGCCGGTCATCCTCCGGCAGGGCTCGCCGTCGAATTTGTAGTCGGAGTACTCCGCGCAGCCCTCGCCGGTCTCTCCGATGTAGTCCATTCCCGCCCAGACGAAATCGCCGATGATGCGGGGATTTTTCTTGGCGATCTCCCAGAAGGCGTAGGCATCCTTGCAGAAGGTCTCGCTGCCCAGAATCAGCCGGTTGGGGTACTTTTTCAGGTCCCCCTTGTAGCGAAACAGACCGTAATTGTAGCCCGCGATGTCCATATTGGCATAGGCGTCCCTGGTCTTCCAGTCACAGGGCGGCAGAGTTGCCCCGGTCTTCATGAACCAATCCCCCATGAGGCAGGCCAATGTGTTATAAAACGCGCTGCCCACCGGCTTCTTCTTGGGGGCCTTCTTCGATTTCTCCGCCTGAGCGGCGGCCTTTTCCGCCTTGCCGTCGCTGTACACACCCAGACCCATAGAGCTGAGGAAGTTGAAGAAGATATTAATGCCGCAGGTCACAGGCCGGGTGCCGTCCACCTCATGGAGCCAGCGGGTCATGTCCCCGGTGAGGGCGATTCCCTTGGGCTGGGCGGTCTCCGCCACCTCGTTGCCGGTGCAGTACATAACGACGCAGGGGTGGTTGTAATCCTTGTCCACCATATCCTTCAGATCCTGCTTCCACCACTGCTCCACCGTCCCGGCGTAGTCGTACTTGTTCTTGTGGATGTACCACACATCCACGTACTCGTCCATCATCAGCATTCCCTGCCGGTCGCAGGCCTCTAACAGGGCCTTGGAGCAGGGATTGTGGGCCGAGCGAAGAGCGTTGTAGCCCTGTTCCTGCAAAATGTGCACACGGCGCTCCTCCGCCTCCGGGAAGGAGCAAGCCCCCAGCAGGCCGTTGTCGTGGTGAATGCAGGCCCCCCGGAGGATGACCCGTTTCCCGTTGATCGTCAGGCCGTCCTGCCCCCAGGCCAGCCCCCGCACGCCGAAGGTCTCCACCGCGATATCCGTCCCAAAAGCGGCACGGCAGCGGTACAAATTCGGCGTGCCGCAGTCCCACAGCTTCGCGTTGGGGATGACAACAGAGAACCGTACCTGCCCGTTCCGGGATTCCCCGGACGCGGAGACTGCGGGAACTGTTCCGTCCGCCTCGAAGATGTCCACCTTCACCGGACCGGGCCGGGAGGTTCGGACTGCCACCTCGATTTCGCCGCGCCGGTAATCCACGGTCCGCACCCGCAGTCCGTTGACCGGGATGTAATTCTCCCCGGCCAGCCATAGCCACACCGGACGGTAGATGCCCGTGCCGGAATACCAGCGGCAGTTGGGCTGGTCGGCGTTGCGGGCGATCACCCGGATTTCATTCTCCTCTCCAAAGCGGAGCCAGGGCGCGATATCCACATAGAAGGTGGTATACCCGTAGGGCCGGAAGTGGACCTTCTCCCCGTTGAGCCACACCTCCGCGTTGTGGTACACCCCTTCAAACTCCAGCACCGCCGTCTGTCCCCTCCACTCCTCCGGAGCGGAAAAACGTCTCGTGTACTCATAGTCCCCACCGGTGTACCAGCCGGTATTGTTTTCTCCGGCGCTGTCATTGGTCCGGGGCTCGGCACGCATGGCGTCGTGGGGCAGCGTGACCGGGACCGCGTCCCCGTCCTGGGTCAGGCATTTACAGAACCAGCCTTGATTAAAATCCAGTTTTTTCATGGTTGTTCCTCCTGTAGGATGGCATTCCGAAGGTCCGCAATGACCCGCTCTGTCCGCAGGGCCGCGCCCTCGCTGCTCAGATGGCTGTCGATCAGATAAAAGTAAACGCCGGAATAAAGGGAGTCCTCCAGCTCCGAGATCACCGGAACGCGGAGCAGCTCTGTCAGATGTTGGTGCAGGGCCTGGCGGGCGGCAGGTGTGCTCGCCCCGGTCAGAGAGGAGCGGTTCCGGGGCGTGTAGGTGAAATAGACGGCGACGCCGCGGGCCTGAAAGGCCCGGTAGACCTGGTTCAGCCGCTCCACATACTCCGGCGGGATGCTGCTGGCTGTGTAATCCGCGATATTGTGCCGCAGCCGCTCGTCCCGTTCGCTGTTGGGCCGGGGCAGGATGAAGTCTCCGTATTGATTGTAGGTGGAAAAGGCGTAGTAGTTCCCATCGTCGTCGTAATGGGCGGGGCTTTCGCCGTAATTCCGGCCCGCCATGCCCCTCCGGCGGCGGAGATAGTCCCCGAAGCTGTCGAACACGCCGGAATAATTCCGCAAATCCAGCCCCGCTGCCGCGTCGTAGTTGGACTCCATCATGGCCCAGAAGGAGGCGTCCAGCCGGTTGGTGACACAGAACTGTTCCTGGACCGCGTCAAACTCCGGGGCGGAAAGGAGGATGTCTCCCTCTCCCATCAGGTTCAGGATCAGGTCCAGCTGAGGCAGGGCGTTGGTGTAGGCGTACACCCCCATATTGGCAACCTGGCAGCCGGGAAACGCCGCCCTGATGGCGGGGCTGTCGTAGCCGTACCGCCCGGAGGAGCCGGAGAAGAGGACGATTTTCTTTTGGTCCCGAATGGAGCGGAGCCAGTCGTATTTATCGGAGAAGGTGTCGAAATAGCTGCCACTGTACACCGGGCTGGACGCGGCGTTGACGTGGAGGGTGCGGGGCCCTTCACAGTCAGTAAAGCTCCCGCCGGAGACTTCCCTGAGGGCGTCATAGAGGCAGATTTCCCCAAACGTACAGCTGGAAAAGGCCCCCTCTTCCACCACGGTCAGGGCGGAGGGCAGCACCAGCCGGTCAAAATCCAACCCCTCAAAGGCTCCGGCGCAGATGCGCCCCACCGGATGCCCGTCCAGGGTTTCCGGCACCACGCAGTCCCCGGAAGGGCCCTCGTATCCGGTGATCCAGACCAGATTGTCCCGAAGTTCATAGCGGAACGCGGCTTCCGGAGACGCCTCCGCCCACTGGGCGTAGAGAACCAGCCCTTCCTGCCGGTCCGTCCGGCTGCCCAGGCCGGTGGACTGGCCGCTGCCGTCCGGCGCGGTGTTCCAGCCGGTGAGCACATGGCCGTCTCGCTGAAAGTATCGGGTGCCCTGGACGGTGTTCACCCGAAGATGGGCGTTGTCCACCGCCAGGGAAATGCTGTCGCCCTCCCGTGTTTTCAGGACGCCGCCGTTTCCCTCATAGCGGATGCCCGGTCCGCTCACCGGCGGATCCGGTTCCGGATTCTCCTTTGGAGGCGGCTCTGTCCCATCCCCCCGGATGCGTCCGGCGTGGGCGGCCCAGAAGTAGTTGGTGCAATAGGCGCTCAGCCGATCCTGGGGCACGTAAATCATGGCCTGTGTGCCCTCCAGCAATCCGGTCCCCACCGGGCAGCGCTCGGGGTTGGGGTTTTCCAGGGTCAGCCGCTCCAGGGCCGTGCACCCGGCAAAAGAACCGTCCTCAATGCCCCGAATGTTGCTTTGCAAGACAATTTCCTTGATACGCTCATTTCCGGCAAAGACCTGAGCGGTGAAGCCGGCGACCGGAACCCCGTCCCGGCTGGCGGGCGCCGTGAGGCGCTCCCGGCCCGCCCCCTCTTCCGTCAGCCCTGTCAGCCGCCAGCTGTCTCCAACGCGCTCATAATAGAAACAGTCTCCATCTCCATTGTCGCCGGAAACCAGCTCCGTCCCGGCCAGAGGGGGCATCTCCGGCAGGGCGAAGTCCACGGGCGAAGCGTCTCCCAGAACCGCTTTCAGCTCCGAAGCCAGGGCGGCGGTGTTGACCACCGCTCCAGCGCTGTTCAGATGAAAATTGGTGTCAAAAAACCACTCCGGCTCCAAAATCGCCGTGGAGGGATGCCCCAGAATTTCACAGTCCAGCCGGGCCCGGAGGGTTTCCAGATAGCCCTCCAGCCGTGCCCGCTCCTCTTCGGACACCGCCGCCCCGTTCATGGGGCAGAACCGGTAATAGACGGCCACGCCCTTCGCCTCACAGTCCGCGGCAAAGGCGTTGACCTTCTCAAAAAAGGCTTCTTCGGGCAGCGCCGGGTCGAAGGAAATGGGCATGTTGGGATCAAAGCCCCCGGGCATCCCGTTCCGCTCCCGGCCGGGACAGCCGATGTCTCCATAGGAATTGAAGGAGGACCGGGCGTAGATCCCCTCGCCCGCCGGGGCGGCACGGTCCCGGAACAGCCGGGCCTTGGCCCCGGCGAACAGGGGAAACTGTCCCGCCATGGGGCCCCAGCGGTCCGCCGGCAGCGCGGCCAGCACCTCCGGCCGGCCGTCGGCGGCCTGCCACATGGCCTCCGGGTTGAAATAGCCGGAAAGGGTCTGCTTGCTCTGTTCTGGAGAGAAAATCACGATGTCCCCCTCCCGCAGCAGAGGCCGGGCCAGCTCCAGCATGACCGTGGTGCCCAGCCCGGCGTAGAGTCCGAAATTTACCGCCGAATAGCCGGGCAATGCCTCCTCCAGCAAATCGCACCGGAGGCCGACGGCCACGCCGCTGCCGCCGGTGATCACGATACGGCGTCCCTCCGCGGACGCCAGAGCGTCCCACTTGACGCCCAGTCCGCCCAGAAAGGTCTCGCCATACTGGGCGGGCAGGCCGAAGGCGAACCAAGCCAGCGCCGCCGGGACGGTCAGGATGACCAGCAGGCAGGACAAAACCCGCATCCAAAGCGGCCGCAAGGCGCTCCCCTCACTTTCTCAGAACTGAAAATAAAGAAAGGCGTTGGCCCCGTTCTGCCCCAGCCGGAGGAGCCAGGCAGCGGCGATGGCCAGAAAGGCGTAAACACAGGTCATGTCTGAGACCTCCCGCTCTTCGCTCAGGCGGCGCAAGACCGGGTCCAAGGGCAGCAGCAGGGCCAGCCGGAGCAGGTCCGCGCCCCCCAGGCCCAGACAGGCCAGCCCCGCGCCCGGATTCCAGGGGGCGAAGAGCCGCCCAAGCAGAAACAGGGCCTGATCCAGGTTTTCCGACCGGAAGAAGAGCCAGGAGAAGCACACCCAGCAGAAGGTAAGGCTCTGAGCCGCCAATTGTCCGGACCTGGAGCGGGGAGCGGGAACGCCCGCCCGCTCCAGCAGAAGCTCAAGCACGACCCAGCTCCCGTGGAGCAGGCCCCAGACCACAAAGGTCCAGTTCGCCCCGTGCCACAGTCCGCTGGCGGCAAAGACAACCAGGGTGGCCAGAAGCTGCCGCCTCAGCCCCCGGCGGTTTCCGCCCAGAGGCGCATAGAGGTAACCGGCGAGCCAGCGGCCCAGGCTGATGTGCCACCGCCGCCAGAAGTCCCGGATACTCCGGGCCCGGTAGGGCTGGTCGAAGTTCCGCATGAGCCGGACCCCCAGCAGCCGGGCGCTGCCCGCCGCAATCTCCGAATACCCGGCAAAATCGTTGTAGATTTGCAGGGCGAAGAGCAGGGCCGCTCCCAGAACGGCGCTGCCGTCCGGCTGGGCGGCGGCGAACGCCGCGGTCACAAAGGCGCCGCAGAAGTCCGCGATCACCACCTTGCGGAAATATCCGCTGAGCAGCAGCCGGAGCCCCATGCTCAGATCGGTCCGGCTCAGGCGGCGCTCTTTCCGGAGCTGGGGCAGAAGATCCCCCGCCCGCTCGATGGGCCCCGCCACCAGCTGGGGGAAAAAGGCCAGATACAGAGCGTAGTAGCCGAAATGCCCCTCCGCCGGCAGGTCCCGCCGGTAGATGTCGATGACATAGGACAGGGCCTGGAAGGTGTAGAAGGAGCCGCCCACCGGCAGGAGGATGTCCCAGGGCGTCCACGTGCCGCCCAGCAGTCCGGCCAGGCTTTGGGCCAGGAAGTTGAAGTATTTGAAGTAGCCCAGCAGCCCGCCGCACAGGGCCAGCGCCAGAATCAGCACCCCCCGCCGGAGGCCGGGGTCCTCCGCCCGGGACAGAATCCGCCCGGCCAGCCAGGAGATCCCGGCCATAGCCCCCAGCAGGAGGGTCATTGGAACGTTCCAGCTCATGTAGAAGAGGACGCTGGCCCCCAGCAGCACGATCCAGCGCCCCCGTGGGGGGCAGATCCAGTGAAGAACCGTCACCGCCGGAAGAAAGAGCAGGTAGGCCCCGGAGTCAAAGCTCATTTCCCCACCCGCTTCCAGGGGGCGGCGGAGACCAGCAGCAGGGCCAGAAGGACCGCGAGCAGCTCCTCCAGCCCAACGCCCTCCACCAGGGCGAAAATCATGCCCGCCGCCCAGCAGAGCCCGCCCGCGAAGGAGAAATGATCTCCCTTCTCTGAGCATGCTCCCCGCCCGTTCAGGAGCAGGGCGGTCAAAAACAGTCCGCCCGCCAGGAGTCCGTGCGCCGTCATGGACAGCCCTCCGTTTACCGCTTTGTTCTCCGCGCCTGGATCGCCTTCTGCTCCTCGGGCAGGTTCTTTTCCACGGTCCAGAGGAAGATGAGCAGGGCGCAGGCAGCGTAGCACACCGTTTCCACCCAGATGTAGCTGATGGAGATGGCGGCCTGAGCGCCGGCGGTCTGGGCCACGCCCTCCAGCGCCGCATTCTGATTGTAGCCGCTGGCGCTGAGAATGCCGCTGAAAATGGCGTTGCAAATGGGAGTCCCCGCCACCATCAGGGCGCTGTAAATGGACATGGTCAGGCCGTCGGTGCGGATTTTGCTCTTGAACTCGATGTGGTCAATCACGTCGGCCAGCATGGCCAGAATGAGGTAGCAGGCAGGGGCGGAGCCCAGACATTTCAGGGCCACGCCAATGGCCACGGGGATGATGTTCCCGCCGCCCAGTCCGGCGATGGCGCCGCCGGCGACGCCCACCACCATGCCCACAAAGGCCACCGGACGCTTGCCGAATTTGTTGGCCAGAGGCACCACAAAGGCGGCGGCCACCGCCATGGGAATGGCTCCCAGGATGCCCAGCAGGGACTGGGACATGCCCCACGCGCCGGAGATGTCGTCCACCAGGGGGGCGAAGATGGAGTTGTCCAGCACCCACTGGCAGAAGAAGGCCATGGAGCCGTTTTTCAGCGCGCCGCTCCACTGGAAGCCCACGTAGAACAGCATGGCCAGCCACCACATCTTCTCACTGGTCACCGCCTTGAGCTGACGGCCCACGGACACGGCGGGCGCGCCGGTCTCCGCCGCCTCCGCGCTCTCCTCCGTCACCCGCTCCCGGGTAAACTGGTACTGAAGCAGGATGGTCAGCGCCGTGAAGATGGCGGCCGCCAGCATGGCCACGAACCACAGGCCCTGATTCTCTCCCAGCACCATGGAGGCCAGAACGGGGAAGGCCATGGAGCCCACGCCCATGACGCCCAGACCGGCCACGTTGGCGAAGGAGGCCAGCGTGGCCCGCTGCTGGCTGTTCCGGGTGGACACAGGGATCAGAGTGGCGTTGGCCGTGTTGTAAATGGGAAAGGCCACGGCATAATATAGGTTGTAGGCAATGGCAATCCACACCATTTTCACCACAGGATTGTCAAAGGGCACCACAAACATCAGTACGCAGGCCACGGACAGAGTGAGGGCGGACAGGAGAATCCAGGGCCGGGCCTTGCCCGCCATGGTGCGGGTGCGTTCGATGAGCTGGCCCACAATCAGATTGGCCGCCACGATGAGGACGGTGGACAGCAGCTGCAGTCCGGTGAGGAAGTTCAGATCCAGCTTCAGCACGTCGGTGAGGTATTTTTGCAGCATCCCGGTAAAAATGCCGGAGGACAGCAACGCGCCGAAGGGACCGATGAAGTAGCCGATCAGCATCTCCGGCAGACGTACATCGTTGGATTTGATGCGGGTGCTGGTCAGAGGGGTGTTCCAGAAGCCTTTGTCAGTTCGATTGCTCATAAACCTTGCGTCCTTTCTACAGGTTTTGCAGGACTTATCATACATGTTATCCAGGCGGAACGCAAATCATTTTAGGAAAAACGGCCAGGAGAATCTGTTTGAATTCTCCTGGCCGTCTGCCGGGATCAGTCTTTCCTGCGGACAGGGCAGAACGCACCGGCCAGTCCGATGACGATAGCCACGCCAAGGGCGATCATGCTGGCGATGGAACCGGTGGCGGAGGCCAGATTCGCGGGGGTCTGCACCTCCAGAATCACGTCCGCGTTGGAGAAGTAGATGAAGCCCAGTCCCTCCGCGCGGGCGGCGATGAGGCTGATGAGGCACAGGGCCAGCAGCACGGGAGCCACGATCTGCATCGCGCCGGAAAGGAGCTCCACAGCGGTGGCCGCGCCGCCAGACAGCTTCACCTGGCCCAGGGCGGCAGCGGCCAGAAACAGGATCAGGGCCAGAATGGCGTAGACGGTCAGGTTGGTGACCGAGGCGTTTTTGAAGTAGCCCTCGCTGTTGATGTTCACAGTGTAAAGGATGACAGAAACAAGGGTCAGAACCGCAGCGATCAGAGAAATCCAAGCGCCGGCAGACAGCTTTTTCAACATGACTTAACCCTCCTTTTTCTTGTCTGGAAGCACGGTCAGCGCAATCCAGGCTGCGGCGGCCACCACAGTCAGCGTGCCGCTGACATAGGTCATGGTCTTCAGGGCGGAATCCCACCAGACCTCCACCTTCTCGGTGGACACGTTCATAATGGCGCTGTTGGCGAAGGTGTAGAGCTGGTACTTCAGATTCTGCCGGGCCTGCTCCACCAGCGCGGAGTCGTTCTGCACGGTGGCCGGGGAGATGTATTCCCAGGTGGCGTCCACGCCGCCCTCGCCCAAGGTGATGTGGTTGTCCTCGCCGCCGAAGTCGGCCACCTGGGTGATGCCCGCCATGACCATGGACTCGGCGTTGAAATAATACTTGTTGTTCATCATGTCAGTGGAGATGAGGCCGGTGTACCCCCACTCGTTCCGCAGGATGGTCTGGAGCATGCCCGCGTGGTGGGAGGCGTTGGTGGCGCCGATGCGGTTGAAGGCGATCATGACCGCCATGCCGTCCGCGTCCTCCAGGCCGCCCTGGAAGCAGCGCAGGTCGGTCTCCCGGAATTTCTGCTCGTTCAGGTAGGCGGAGACGCCGCCCCGGTTGTGCTCCTGGTCATTGAAGCCCATGTGCTTGGGACCGTTCAGGATGCCCATGTCGGCACAGCCCTGGAGGATGCCGTAGCCCATCCGGTTGGAGAGCATGGGGTCCTCGGAGATGTACTCGTAGTTCCGGCCGTTGTAGGGGGTGCGGCGCTGAGTCAGGCCGGTGCCCCACAGGTGGAAGCGCTGGAGCCACAGGCCGGAATTGCCCTCGACGCGGCCCCACTCATAGGCCAGCTCAGGATTGAAGGAGGAGGCCAGCAGGGTCTGGGAGTGGACGTTGAAGCGGTAACCCGTCTCCTCATGCTTGGCGGTGAAGCCGCTGACGCCCTCATTCTGGAGGACCACGGGGTTTTCCACGTTGGTCAGCACGTCAGAACGGCTGCCGCCATGGATGACCGCGCCCACCGCCTCGTCGATGGTGATGGAGGAGGCCAGGGTGTTCCAGAAGGGATCGTTCACGTCGCTGAGCTGGTCGTACTGGATGTTGGCCGTGTCAAAACGCACGCCCTGATCCGTGCCCTCGGTGGCGGGACTGTTGTTCTGAATGGTGTAGACCTGGCCCCGGAGCTGGGCGATCCACTCGTCCCTTTTGGGGCTGTCGCTCAGGCGGATCTCCACATCGGTGTTGTAGTTGATGGGATAGGTGCCGTCCCAGTCCTGACGGGAGAGGTAGGTCACGGTGTTCTCCCCGGTCCAGTAGTTCAGGTCGGCGTTGTCAGCCACGTTGGTGACCTTGGTGCCGTTCTCCACAGAGAAAGTGTCCGCGTCCAGGGCGCCCAGGTTCCAGGTGAGCACCGCGCCATTGGCCTCGGCGTCCATTCCGTCTGCCGGGGTCTTGCCCTGGTGGGCCAGGAAGTTGTTTACCGCGGCATGGGAGCCGGGGGCGGCGGTAAACAGATAGTCGCCAGCGTCCAGGATGTAGGTCTTGGCGTTGGTATAGTCATAGCTGGCCAGGTATTTGGTGGGAACGGTGATGGTGACCTCGGCGGTTCCGCCGGCGGGCACCTGGGTTTTGGCGGAGTTCAGGAACATGACGGCGGACTTTTCCACGCCGTTCTGACGGTCATAGCCGGTGTAGGGCTGCTGGGCGTAGAGCTGAGCCAGGAAATAGCCGTCCTGATTGCTCTTGTTGGCGAGTTCCACCACGGCGGTGATATTGCCGTCGGGGGTCCGGTCCACGTCCACGCTCTTCAGGGTCTGCTCATACTCCAGGTAGGACAGGCCGTGGCCGAAGGTGTAGAGCACCTCCTGATTGTAGTCCCAGGCCGGTCCCTGAGTCGCGCCCTTGCTGGAGCTGGCGTTGGAAGCGGGGTTCATGACGGAATCGTAGTAGCGGGTCTCAAAATACTTGTAGCCCACGTAGATGCCCTCGGCCTCCACGATGTAATGGCCGCCGTTGTAGGTGGCGGTGCCGCCGAAGGAACCGGCGGTCTCGTTGCCGATTTCCACGCCGGGATAACGAGGATCGCTCCCGTTCTGGCTCACGATCTCGTAGTCGGCGTAGTAGCCGCCGCCGAAGTTCATCACGGCGGGAATGGCGGCGTTGTCGGCCACATAGGTGTCAGGCAGAGCGCCAGTGGCGTTGACCGCGCCGGTGAGCACCTTGACGATGCCGGTGCACTGATAGTCGTTGATGACGCCGATGTAGGCGATGCCGTCCACCTCATGAGCGCCGCCCTTGGCGATGTCCTTGAGGACCATGGTGTTGCCGGAGTTGATGAGGACCACCACCTTGGAGCAGGTCTCTTTGGCCACGTCGATTACGGCCAGCTCGTCCTCGGACAGGGCCAGGGGGTCCTTGCCGGTGGCGTTCCCCGCGTAGTCCAGGGCGGAGCCGGGTGCGTAGGTGTTGCCCTCGCCGGCGCCCCGGGCGAACACGCAGACGGCGGTGGTGTTGGCCTTGTCGATCTGGTCCTTCCAACCGGCGGGGGCGCCCATGCTGGCGAACTGCTCCGGCGGGACCTCCACGATCTGGTACTCGGCCATGTCGCCGGGGGCGGCCACATAGATGTTGTCATAGGCCACCTGGGTCTCCATCTCTCCGGTCCAGGGGTTGGCGGCCTCCTCGGTGTGCTTGTTCAGGATGCCGTTGAGATAGAAGTCCCGCACGGTCTCGTTGACCTTCACCCCCGCGTCCGTGAACGCCTGAAGCAGGTCCACCGCATCCTCGTTGCCCGCCTTCAGGTCGCCGGAGGTATAGGGGAAGGGGGCGTAAGCGGCCAGGCCGAACAGGGCCACGGTGCCGCCGGGGTCCAAGGGGAGGACGCCGTTGTCGTTCTTCATGACGGCAGTGCCCTCCTCGCCCTCCTTGATGGCCAGCGCCTTGGCGGCGGCCATCATCTCGTCAATGGTGGCGTAGTCACTCTGGAAGCGGGCGGCTCCCTCGTCGGTGACCGTGACATAGCTGGTGGTTCTAAGGAAGCTGTCCAGCGCTGTGCGGTAGCTGTCCGCGATGCCCGTGCCGGCGGTGGATAGGACAAGCAGACAGGCCATGATTGCCGCCAGTCCTCTCATGACCGGCGCGAATCGTTTTGTCTTCATTGTGTTTCCTCCCCTTGACAGAATGTTCTTTCCGGCGGAAAACCTCTGCTTGGAGGCGCTCCGCCGAAGCTGGGAGTAGTATAGCATACTTTTTGCACAAAAAATGTTTTCGACGTGAACGGAATGTTTAGAACCGTATTCGGTTATTCTGTTGGCGCGATTGTGTGTTTGAGCTGTCTTTTTGTTAAATTTGTATACCCTCTTTTGTCAATTTCGGAAAATTGCTCAAATCCCCTTCCCATTTGCGGATGCGTTTGATATACTATAGCCGATTTGTGACCGGATGGGGTCCGAACAGGAGGAGGGAACGGCGATATGGTCAGAATCGCGCTGGTGGAGGACGACTCCAACTACCGCAAGGAGCTTCTGGAGTATCTGCGGCGCTATGCCAGAGAGAGCGGCGAGCATTTCTCCACCGCCGTGTTCACCGACGGCGCGGAGATCGCGGAGGGCTATCAGGCAAACTATGATATTATCCTGATGGACATCGCCATGGCTTATATGGACGGCATGCGCACTGCCGAGACCATCCGGCAGGTGGACGACGAGGTGGTCATCATCTTCATCACCAACATGCCCCAGTTTGTCATGAAGGGCTACTCGGTGGGAGCCCTGGATTACGTGCTCAAGCCCGTGTCCTACTTCGCCTTTTCCCAGCGGATTCAGCGGGCCCTGAGCCGCATGCGGAAGCGGTCCCGGCGGTACATCACCATCCCCTTCAAGGGCGGGATGCGGAAGCTGGCCGTGTCCGAGGTCACTTATGTGGAGGTGCGGGACCACGACCTCACCTATCATACCGCCCAAGAGCAGTTTCCCGCCAAGGGGACCCTGTCCGAGGCGGAGGCCCTGCTGGGCTCGGACTCCTTTTTCCGGTGCAGCAAGTGCTATCTGGTCAACCTGGAGTATGTGGACGGGATGGACAACAGCAGCATTCTGATCGGCGCGGACCGAATCCAGGTGAGCCGGGCCAGGAAAAAGGCCCTGATGGACGCCTTGAACAACTACATCAACGAGGTGAGCAAATGACGGCCCAGATGGTCCCAGACCTGTCCCACACACCGGGAATCTATTACGCCATCGCCTACTGGCTGGGCTGTACCTTCTACATCCTGCAAAATCCCAACCGGGCGCTCTGGCCCCGTCTGCTCGTCCTCCAGCCCGTCTTTTTCGCGATCATCGCCGCCTTCATGACGGCCACTGACGGACTGCCGGTTATCTGGTTCATTCCCTGCGTGTGCTTTTACGTGCTGATGATGCTGCTGGACATCAAGGTGTGCCGCGGCATGAGCTGGCTGAAAACCGGCTATCTCTGCGTGCGGGCCTTTGTGCTGGGCGAGCTGGCCGCCGCCCTGGAGTGGCAGCTGTTTTACTACGGCCTGACCGCCCTGAAGCTCCCGCTGACCATGCCGGTCAACCTGGGTTTTCTGGTACTGACTCACACGGTCGTGTTTGGAACCATGTTCCTGATCGAGCGGAACGACCGCGCCGGCTACCTGCGGGTCATCACCTGGCGGGAATTCGCCGGCGCGGCGGCCCTGTGTCTGGCGGTCTTTGTGGCCAGCAACCTGAGCTATGTCTCCCAGAACACCCCGTTCAGCAGCCGGTTTACCGCTGAAATCTTCATCATCCGCACCTTGGTGGACGTGGTGGGCGTGGTCATGCTCCACACCTACCACGTCCAGCTTCAGGAGCTGGACACCAAGCTGGAGATGGCCCATCTGCAAAATATGCTCCAGATGCAGTACAACAATTATCGCATTTCCGAGGACAGCATCGCCCTGGTCAACCAGAAGTACCATGATCTGAAGCATCAGATCGCCCTGCTGCGCTCCCAGGTGAGCGCCGGGGAGAAGCTGGGGCTGCTGGATCAGATGGAGCAGGAAATCCGAGCCTACGAGGCCCAGAACAAGACCGGCAACCAGGTGCTGGACACCATGCTCACCGCCAAGAGCCTGGAGTGCCAGCGGGAGAATATCAGTCTGACCTGTGTGGCCGACGGACAGGCGCTGAGCTTCATGCAGCCCATGGACCTCAGCGCCCTGTTCGGCAACGCCCTGGACAACGCCATTGAGAGCGTGAAAAAGCTGAGAGACCCGGAAAAGCGGCTGATCCATGTGTCGGTGGCCCGGCAGAAGAATTTTCTCCGCATCCGGGTGGAGAACTGCTACGAGGGCGAGCTTTCCTTCACGGAGGGCGTGCCCGCGTCCACCAAGCAGGACAGCCGTTACCACGGCTTCGGCCTGAAAAGCATCCAGAATACCGCGGCTAAGTACGACGGCTCCATGACCATCGCCGCCCGGGACGGCTGGTTTGAGCTGCGGATTCTGTTTCCCCTTCTGCCGTCGAGGGAAAAGGAGGTCTGACATGGCAATCACCAACAAAATTCAAAACTTTCACATGGAGGTCCACGAGGCATTTCTCGCCAAGGCGGAGGCCCTGACGCCAACGCTCCGGGAAACCCTGGTCCGGCCTGTCCGCACGGTGGACCTTGTGCTGGCCGGGCCGGACTGCGCCGCCCGGGAGGCGGAACGGGGCTTCACCGCCTCCCGCCCCATGGGCCGGGACGGCCAGGTGTGCCTGGACTTCGGGGACCATCAGGTGGGCTATGTCTCCTTCCGGCTGACCCCGGTGGGCAGTCCGCCGGACGCCCCGGCCTATCTCCGGCTGAAGTTTGGAGAAATTCCCTATGAAATTGCCGCCAGCGCCTCCGATTATCAGGGGGAGGTCAGCCGGGCTTGGATTCAGGAGGAATTTCTGCACATCGACGTTTTGCCCGCCGAGGTCCGCCTGCCCCGCCGCTACGCCTTCCGCTATCTGGAGGTGACGGTGCTGGACACCTCGCCCAAGTATCAGGTGGTGATCAGCGAGGTCCTGTGCCGGAGCGTCACCTCCGCCGACCGGTCCGCTGTTCCGCCCCTGAAGTCCGCGGACCCGGAGCTGGTCCAGCTGGACCGGGTGTCCCTCAAGACCATGGAGGACTGCATGCAGTCGGTGTTTGAGGACGGCCCCAAGCGGGACCGCCGTCTGTGGATCGCCGACCTGCGGCTCCAGGCCCTGACCAATTACGTCACCTTCCGGAACAACGAGCTGGTCCGGCGGTGCCTCTACCTCTTCGCCGCCCTGACCCAGAACGAGGGCCGGGTGGGGGCCTGCCTGTTTCTGGAGCCCAAGCCTCAGGTGGACGACACGGCCCTGTTTGACTACTCCCTGTTTTTCGTCTCCTGCCTCTATGACTACTATAAGGCCACCGGTGATCTGGACACGCTGAGGGAGCTCTTCCCCACCGCGGACCGGCAGATCGAGCTGTCCCTGCGGGAGCTGGACGAGCGGGGAATCGTCACAGACCGGGACACTTGGTGGTGTTTTTTGGATTGGAGCGACGGACTGAACAAGCAGGCCGGCGCTCAGGCGATTTTAATCTATGCCCTCCGGCAGGCGGAAGCACTGGCCCGCCGGCTGGGAGACGAGGCCCGGGCGGAGGGCTATGAGGCCGCTGTCCGGCGGCTCACCCAGGCCGCCCTGACCCATCTGTGGGATGAAGAACAGGGGTTTTTTGTCAGCGGATCGGACCGTCAGGTCTCCTGGGCGTCTCAGGTCTGGTTCGTCCTGGCCGACGTGTTTGATCGGGCGGAAAACGTCCGGCTGCTGCACCGGCTGATGGAGCGGAATCCCGGCTTCCCCATGGTGACCCCCTATATGTACCACTATTTTGTGGAGGCTCTGATGGAAAACGGCTTGACCGGACAGGCGGAAGCCCGGATGAAAGGCTATTGGGGCGAAATGGTCCGGGACGGCGCGGACACTTTCTATGAGCTGTACGACCCGGAGGACCGGTACGCCTCGCCCTACGGCTCCCGGATCGTCAACAGCTTCTGCCACGCCTGGAGCAGCACGCCCTCCTACTTCATCCGGAAATACCTGGCTCCCTGAGAGTCCCTTGTGCGATTTGCGTGGAAAAAACGACGGTTTGCGGAAACTGCCTTGATTACCCCCCTGCCGGATGCTATCATTTGTGCAAACAGACGGCGCGAATTCGGAATCAAGGAGGAATCCCCATGAAAACAAAACAGGCATTCAATCCGTATCTGCCGAGCTGGGAGTATGTTCCGGACGCGGAACCCCATGTTGTGAACGGGCGGGTCTATGTGTACGGCTCTCACGACCTGTTCAATGGGATCAACTTCTGTCTCGGGGACTATATGTGCTGGTCCGCCCCGGTGGACAGCCTGGGCAATTGGACCTGCCACGGCTGCATCTACAAACGGGAACAGGACCCGGCGGCCCCCAAAATCCGGGTAACCAACGGACTGGCCGCGCCGGACATGGTGGTGGGCCCGGATGGCCGGTACTACCTCTACTACTTCATGGGCGGCACCAAGATGATCTCCGTGGCGGTTTGTGACGAACCGGCGGGAAAGTACCAGTTTTACGGCTATGTGAAGTACCAGGACGGCACCCCCATCGGCAAGCGGAACGAGCCCTTCCAGTTTGACCCCGGCTGTCTTATGGACGAGGATGGCCGGCTCTATCTGTACACCGGCTTCGCCTTTGGCGGAAACCCCATTCTGCTGGACGGCTCCAAGCCCACGGAGCACGGCCCCATGTGGTTTGAATTGGATACCAGCGACATGCTGACAGTTGTCTCCGGGGATGAGCTCCAGTATCTAGGCGTGCTCACCGGCGAAGAGGCCAAGGGGACCCCCTATGAGGAACAGCCCTTCGGCGAGGCCAGCTCCATGCGGAAGTTCAACGGAACCTATTATTTCATATACAGCTCTCTGAACAGCCATAATCTGTGTTACGCCTTCAGCGACCGGCCCACCGGCGGATTCCAGTACGGCGGCGTACTGGTCAGCTGCGGGGACATCGGCCTTCCCGGCGTGTCCGATGTGAACCACGCCCGGATGTGTACCGGAAACACCCACGGCAGCCTGATCGAGCTGGGGGGAGACTATTATGTGTTCTATCACCGCCACTCCAACCGGAAGCAGTCCTCCCGGCAGGCCTGCGCGGAGCGAATCCGATTTGAAAACGGGAAATTTGAGCAGGCGGAGATGACCTCCTGTGGGCTCAACGGCGGACCGCTGAAAGGGATTGGCCATTATCCGGCGTACATCGCCTGCAACGTCTACGGCAAAAGCGGCACCCGGTTCATGTCCATGGTCAAGTACAGAAAGGGGCTAAACCCCTTCCTGACCCAGAAGGGCGGGGACCGGGAAGAGGGGCCGGACCAGTACGTGTCCAACTTCTGCACCGGCTGCACCGTGGGCTTCAAATACTTTGATTTGCGGGAGACGAGGGAAATCCAGGTCAATCTCCAGGGCTACGGCGAATGCGAGGTGGTGATCCGCCGGGAGGAGCGGGGCGGCGTCATCTGCCGTATCCCGGTGGAGACCTGTACCACGGAGCGGGGCTTTACCGGAGCGCTGGCGGGCCTGGGCCAGCGGGAAGCCTTGTATTTCAGCATTGAGGGAAAGGGAACCTTTGACTTTGTGTCCTTTGATCTGCGGTGAACGGAACGGGGCGCGGCGTGGAGAATGCACGCCGCGCCCCGTTGTTTTTTAAGGCGAATTGTATAAAACAGGCGGGGTTTGAGATTGGAATTCCGGGATTTTACCGAACACGGCGCTAAAACGACCGTTTGCGGCAAAACCGGTTTTGGGGTGGAAATCGTGCTATACTCAGGGACAAGCTGACCGGACAGGCGGAGTGCGGCGCATTTCCGCCCCCGGTACAAAAAACGCGAGGAGGAGCAACGATGAAGAAAAAACAGACCCGTTTTCTGTCCCTGGCCCTATCCCTGGCCCTGACGCTGGGACTGGCGCCCGCCGCGCTGGCGGCGGCTCCCGACACATCCGCGGTTACACCTCAGAGCTACCTGGATGACATCAAGGTGGACAAGTCCACCCAGACCCATGTCATC
Source organism: Oscillospiraceae bacterium (assembly GCA_022793095.1). Lineage (GTDB taxonomy): Bacteria > Bacillota > Clostridia > Oscillospirales > Oscillospiraceae > JAAWCD01. The sequence continues at coordinate 90,314 of JAAWCD010000109.1, forward strand.
ATCACCACTGACGGCGAGTGCGACGACATGAACTCCATTCGCCACATGCTGCTGTACGCCAACGACATCGACATTGCCGGCCTGGTGTACTCCGCCGCCCAGCACCATTGGCAGGGCGACGGCGTCCACACCCTGAAGGAGATCACTCCCAATTACCGCTGCGAGGGCATCTGGAAAACCGGCGACCACGAGCGGGCCGGCGGCCTGATGGAGTGCCGCCCCGTGCGGATCGACGAGGACGGCCAGGGCGGCTGGCTTCACGACATCATCAAGGATGAGTACGCCAAGGATTACGTCTTCCTCTCCCAGAACGACCCCAACTATCCCACGCCGGAGCAACTGCTCAGCGTGACCAAGGTGGGCAACGTCCTCTTCGAGGGCGATGTGCGCTTTGGGACCGGGGGCTCCAACCTGATTAAGGACGCCATTCTGGATGACGACCCCCGGCTGCTGCACCTCCAGGTCTGGGGCGGCGCCAACACCATCGTGCGGGCCCTGATGTCCATTTACGAGACGTACAAGGATACCGACCAGTGGGACACGATCTACCAGAAGGTCTGCTCCAAGGTGGCCGTCGAGTTCTCCACTCAGGACAACTCTTGGGAGGACCAGGACATCCCCGGAAAGTTCCCCGACCTGATGATGCTGGGCTACAGCACCGTCGGCGTGGGCTTTGACGGCGCGGACGGCGTCCCCGAACCGCTGAAGCAGTATTACAAGGCCGGTTTCCTGGCCCCTAACATCAAATTCGGCCACGGCGAACTCATGTCTCACTATCTGCTGATGAACGACGGCACCGAGCTCTACGGCGAGTCCGGCCATTTACAGTTCGGCCTTCTGAAGGTCATTGACTGGGGCTTTCTTATCTGGTACCGGGACACCTACGATTGGGTGGGCGAAGGCGACACCACCCACTGGCTGCCCATGGCAAACGTGGGCCTGCGGGGTCTGGAGAGCATGGACAGCTACAATTACGGCAGCTGGGGCGGCCGTTTGACGTGGACCACCGCCTCCGGCAAGGTACTCCGCCAGCCGGAAAACCTGTCCAGCGAGTACAACCCCATCACCGGCGAGCTGAACAACTACGGCGGCCTCCGCTTTGGCGAGAACGTCTTCCTGGACTGGGCGGCCCGGGCGGACTGGGCGGTCAACAGCTTTGAGAACTGCAACCATCCCGCCGTGGTCCGGGCGGAGCAGCTGGATATCGAGGCTTTCCCCGGCGACGTGGTGGACCTGAACGGCAAGGTCTACGACCCGGACGGCAATGCGCTGGACCTCAAGTGGTGGGTCTACGACGAGGGCAGCAAGTATTCCGGCAGCGCCTCCAACCTCCGTGTCTGGGAGGAAAACGCCCTCTCCACCAAGTTCTCCGTTCCCGCTGACGCGGCCCCCGGCGATTACTTCAACGTCATTCTGGAGGTCACGGACAAGGCGGGCGAGTACAGTTCCTTCACCCGCTACGCTCAGGTCATCATCCAGGTCCCCAACCGCTCCTTCCGGGACGTGCTGGAAGACAGTCCCTACTTTGAGGCGATTGAGAAGGTCAGCGCCGCCGGCCTCATCAGCGGTGTCGGCAAGCGGAACTTCGACGCGGACGGGCCGGTGCAGGCCAAGCAGCTGGTCGCCGTGCTGGGCCGCCTGTCCGGCGAAGCGCCCTACTTTGAAAACTTCTTCGATTCCTTCAGCGCCGACGCGTGGTACACCGGCTATGACGCCTGGGCCAAGGAGACCGGCATTGTCAGCGGCGGCGTGGATTACAACGCGGTGCTGACTGCGGAGCAGATCGACGGGATGATCTCCGCCTACGCCGCTTCCGCCGGCCTCACTTACACCGCCGGCACTGGCGCTACCCGCGGCGATCTGGCGGTCCGTCTGGCCGGACTGATCCAGTAAATCCGATTCCTTCTTTCTCATTCCTCACGCCAGCACGGAACTGGACAGCAGGGCAGGCCCCTTTCTTTCAGGCAGAAGGAAGGCGGTTCTGCCCTGCCGCCCTTTACAGAACCGCTCTCACCGTGATATGATTTCAAAAAACGAGACCGGAGGGATAGGCCATGCTGGATGAAAGCATTCTGCGGGAGCTCCGCGCGGTCACGGAGGAGGAGCAGGCGATCCTGGACGGCCGGACCACCATTGACCGCAGCCTGTACATGAGGAGCCAGCGCAACGTGGTCAATAACGAGAAGCTGCTGTCCGACGGCAAGCTGATCACCCTGCGTCCCAGCACCCGCTTCATCCATTTCCCGGAGCACACCCACGACTATGTGGAGGTGGTGTACGGCTGTTCCGGCGTGGTGGAGCATATTGTGGACGGGAAATCCATCCGCCTCAAGCCCGGGGAGCTGCTGTTTCTGGGCCGGAAGGCGGCCCATCAGGTCTGCCGGGCGGGCCGGGAGGACATCGCCGTCAATTTCATCGTCCTGCCGGAGTTTTTCAGCGAGACTCTGTCCGCCATCGGCCAGGAGGCCACGCCCCTGCGGCAGTTTCTGCTGGACTGCCTGTTTCATCAGAGCATCGGCCCCAGCTGCCTCCATTTCCAGGTGGCGGAGGACAAGCCCATTCAAAACCTGGCGGAAAACCTGCTCATCACCCTTCTGCGGGACACGCCCAACCGCCGGAAGGTCAGCCAGATGACCATGACCCTGCTCTTTCTCCAGCTTCTGAGCCACACGGACAAGCTGGATTGGGACGACCAGGAGGACGCCATTCTGAAACTACTGCGCTACATTGAGGGCCACTACGTGGAGGCCAGCCTCACCGAAGCGGCCCGGCTGCTGTGTACCGACGTGTACAGCCTGTCCCGGCTCATCCGGAGCCAGACCGGAAAGACCTTCGTGCAGCTGGTCCAGGAAAAACGGCTCACCCAGGCGGCGTTCCTGCTGAAAAACACGTCCCAGAACGTGGACGATGTGGCCCAGGCGGTGGGCTATGAGAACATCAGCTACTTTCACCGAATTTTCAAGGCCGCTTTCGGGTGCTCTCCCCGTCAGTACCGCCTTGCAAAATAGGATACTTTTTTCTCAAACCAGGACCTCCTTCCTTGGGATTTTTCATGATAACATCTGACCAAAGCGGAAAGGGAGGTTTTACCGTTGTACTATCTCGCCATTGACATCGGCGCGTCGTCCGGGCGGCACATTCTGGGCCATTTGGACCAGGGGCGCATGGTGCTGGAGGAGGTCTACCGGTTCGGCAACCAGCAGATTTCCCGGAACGGACACGACTGCTGGGACATGGACCACCTCTGGAAGGGCATTCTGGACGGCCTGAGCGCTTGCGGCTCCCTGGGAAAGATCCCCGCCACCATCGGCATCGACACCTGGGCGGTGGACTATGTGCTGCTGGATGGTCAGGACCGGCCTCTAGGGGACGCCGTGGCCTACCGGGACCGCCGTACCGAGGGTATGGACCGGCTGGTGGAGGCGCTCATCCCCGCCAGGGAGCTGTATGCCCGCACCGGCATCCAGAAACAGAGCTTCAACACCATCTATCAGCTCATGGCCCTGAAGCAGGAGCACCCGGAGCAGCTGGAGCAGGCGGAACACCTGCTCATGATCCCCGACTACTTCCATTTCCGGCTCACCGGCGTAAAAAAGCAGGAGTACACCAACGCCACCTCCACCAATCTGGTCCACGCGGAGCGCGGGAGCTGGGATCTGGAGCTGATCGAACGGCTGGGCCTGCCCGCCCGTCTGTTCGGCCCCCTCTCCATGCCTGGGACCCCGGTGGGGGAGCTGCTGCCGGAGATTCAGCGGCAGGTGGGCTTCAACGCCGCGGTGGTGCTTCCCGCCACCCATGACACCGGCTCGGCCTTCCTGGCGGTGCCGGCCCAGGATGAAAACGCGGTGTATCTGTCCAGCGGCACCTGGTCCCTGCTGGGGGTGGAAAACCAAGCCCCCATCACCACGGAGGAGAGCCGCAAGGCCAACTTCACCAACGAGGGCGGAGCCTGGCGCCGGTTCCGCTATCTGAAAAACATCATGGGCCTCTGGATGATCCAATCCATTCGCCGGGAACTGAACGGGAATGCCTATGTGGCGGGCCGGGAGAGCCGGTACGCCGGGGAAAAGCGCTGGAGCTTTTCCGATCTGATTGCGGCGGCGGAGGCCAGCGCTTATTCCGCGGAGGTGGACGCCAACGACAGCCGGTTCCTCGCGCCGGAGAGCATGATCGACGCCATCCGGAGCTTCTGCCAGGAGCGGGGGGAGCCGGCGCCTGAAACGGTGGGGGACCTTATGCGGTGCGTCTACATCAGTCTGGCCCGGTGCTACCGGGACGCCGTGGGGGAGCTGTCCGCCCTCACCGGAACGACTTACACCAGTGTCAACATTGTGGGCGGCGGCTGTCAGGACGGGTATCTCAATCAGCTGACCGCCAAGGCCCTGAGCCTGCCGGTCAGCGCCGGACCGGTGGAAGGCACGGCCATTGGAAATTTGATCGTTCAGATGATCGCCGCCGGGGAGTTCCAGGATTTGCGGGAAGCCCGCGGCTGCGTTCGGAACAGTTTTGAAATCAAGGAGGTTTTACCATGAGCTACGAAGAATCGAAAAAAGCCTATGCCGCCTTCGGGGTGGACACGGACGCCGCGCTGGAAAAGCTGAAAACCGTCCCGGTCTCCCTTCACTGCTGGCAAGGGGACGACGTGCGGGGGTTCGGCACCGGCCCCTCCAAACCGCTCACCGGCGGCATTCAGACCACTGGAAACTATCCCGGCCGGGCCAGAACGCCGGAGGAGCTGATGGCGGACCTGGATGTGGCGCTGTCCCTCTGCCCCGGCACGAAAAAAATCAACATTCACGCCAGCTACGCCATTTTTGAAGCCGGCGAATGGGCGGACCGGGACAAGCTGGAGCCCAAGCACTTCCAGAAATGGGTGGACTTCTGCAAGACTCGGGGCCTGGGGGCCGACTTCAACCCCACCTTCTTTTCCCATCCCAAGTGCGACCCGCTGACCCTCTCCTCACCCAATGAGGAGACCCGCCGGTTCTGGATCGGCCACGGCAAAGCTTGCGTCCGCATCTCTCAGTATCTGGCTCAAGAGCTGGGCCAGCCCTGTGTGATGAACATCTGGACCGGCGACGGATTCAAGGACATTCCCGGCGACCGGATGGGCCCCCGCGTGCGCTACAAGGAGGCCATTGACGAGATTCTCTCCGAGCCCTATGACTTCCGGCTGGTCAAACCCTGCATGGAATCCAAGGTGTTCGGCATCGGCGTGGAGGCGTACACCGCCGGGTCCGCCGAGTTTGCCCTGAGCTACGCCGCCTTCAACAGAGACAAGTGCATCCCCCTGATGGACAACGGCCACTACCATCCCACCGAGGTGGTCAGCGACAAGATTCCCGCCCTGCTGGCCTTCTTCCCGGAAATCGCCCTTCATGTCACCCGGCCCATCCGCTGGGATTCCGACCATGTGGTGCTGTACGATGACGAAACTCGTGAGATCTGCCGGGAAATCGTCCGCTGCGGCGGGCTGGAAGGCCGGGTCAACATCGCCCTGGATTACTTTGACGCCTCCATCAATCGGGTCTCTGCCTGGACGGTTGGCTTCCGAAACCTGCAAAAGAGCCTGCTCTTCGCCCTGCTCCAGCCCAACGAGGCGTTGAAGGCGCTCCAGGACAGCGGCAACTTCACCCGGCTGATGGTGCTTCAGGAGGAGCTGAAAACCGCGCCGCTGGGGGAAGTCTGGGCGGAGTACTGCCGCCGCTGCGGCGTCCCCGGCGACGGAGAATGGTTCCAGACGGTTGAAACATACGAGTCAGATGTGCTCGGTAAGAGAGGATGAGCGGCATGAAGGATATTTTGAACGCTCCATTTCTGGTGGAGATGGTCCGCACCACAGCCAACATGTACCAGCACGGCTGGGACGAGCGAAACGGGGGCAACCTCAGCCTGCGGCTCAGCGAGGCGGAGATGTCGGAGTACCTGGACCTCAAGCAGGTGCTTCGGGAGATTCCCACCGGCTTCGACGCCCCGGCTCTGGACGGGATGTACTTTCTGGTGACCGGCACGGGCAAGTACTTCAAGAATGTGCAGTACGACCCGGCCCGGAATCTAGGCCTCATCCGGATCACGGATTCCGGCCGGACCGCCCAGCTGCTTTGGGGTTACTCGGACGGAGGAAAATTTACCTCCGAGCTGCCCGCCCACCTGATGAGCCACGCTGCCCGGCTTCAGGTGAATCCGGAAAACAAGGTGGTCATGCACTGCCATCCGGCCAATCTGCTGGCCATGACCTATGTGCACAACCTGGACAGCCGGGCCTTTACCCGGACCTTGTGGCAGATGTGTACCGAGTGCATTGTGGTGTTCCCGGATGGGGTGAACGTACTGCCCTGGATGCTCTGCGGCACCAACGAGATTGGCGTTGCCACGGCGGAGCAGATGGGCACCGCCCGGCTGGTGGTCTGGGCTCAGCACGGCATTTACGGCGCGGGTGCGGACCTGGATGAGACCTTCGGTCTCATTGAGACAGCGGAAAAGGCGGCGGAAATCTACATGAAAATCGCCCATCTGCCCCGGCTGAACACCATCACCGGCAATCAGATGCGGCAGCTGGCGGAGCACTTCCATGTGGTGCCCAGAGAGGGATTTTTAGTATAAATTTACGCTGGAATCTATCATGTTCCTTGGCTTTTGACCCTTACTGCGGCGGCATCGGTCAATACAGCTCAATGCAAGATAAAACAATCATTCTCAAAAAGGCAGCAATTGCAGTGCATTGTGGGATTTGTGGGCATGAGATAAAACGGTATAAACTTCACTCAGTCCAATTCAGACCCCTCCTTCTCCGCCAACGCAAACCCCTTGGAACTGTAAGGTTCCAAGGGTACCGCACCCTATGAGGCGAGACAGCCCCACAGATTGCGGAGCCGGCAGGGGGAGCCCTATGTGCCTTTGTGAAAGAAGCGGAAGAGAACGGGGGTTCCCCCGGTTCTGAGGCGCTGAAACGCCTGTTTGACGCCTGCGGTCCCTGCCTGATGCTGAGCGATGAGCTGGTGGCCTATGCCAAAACCAGGGTCAGCCCCGGCCTCCCGCGGCCTGAATGCGCGCGATGCGCGCGGTGTTGAGGCGTCCCGGATCCGGCTAGGCATTGTGCCGCCCAGGCGGAACTTTTGCCGCCAAGACGCGTGCACCGATTCAATCAGTGGTTCCTGAAATGTAAGCATGGGGGAACAGAACAAACCGTGCCTTGGTGTATGCCGAAGCTTGCTTGTTGGTTCTTTCCGTCCCCCCAAGCCGCTAAAAGGACCGGCGCGTTGCGCCGGTCCTTTTAGCGGCTTGGGGGGAAAATCATCATTGGGCCGCTTTCTCCTTACAGGTGTCCTGGGTCAGTTTCTTCATCCACTGATATTTCCGAAACCGCAGAAATGTGGGCAGGCCCTTGAAGATCTGGTCGGACTGGATCACCAGCACAACCGCCTCCACCGGCCACCGCCACCAGAAGGCGGCCAGGAAAGACAACGGCATCACGATGCACCAGGTGGAAATCAGGTTCATCTTCATCGTAAACCCGGTGTCGCCGCCCCCCTGGATGATACCAAAGCTCACCGGCATCTGGTAAGACATTCCCACCATAACGACACTCATGACGGCGATAAGGTTCACCGCCATGTCCGATGCCGGCAGGGTCAGGGTATACAAGGACACCAGCGGGCGGCGCAGCAGGAACAGCGCCGCGCCCAGCACCGCGCCGATCAGCACATCGATCACGGCCATGGTCCGGGCGTCCGACCTGACGCGCTTCCTGTCGCCCCGGCCAATGGCGTTGCCGATCATCACGGCGGAGACAGAGGACATGGCAATTACAATCACCTTCAGATACTGGTAGAACGTGGTGGCGATGGAATTGGCCGCGATGGCGTCATCTGACAGATGGCCTAAAATCGCCGTCTGCATGGGGACTGAAATCCCCCACAGCACTTGGGAAATCATAATGGGCAAGTAAACCCTGGCAAAGTCCCGCCGCAGGCCCTTGTCCCGCCTCCAAGCCTCCCCGCCGCTGAACAGCCGGAGTTTTTTGTCGTAGTTTAACACATAGAGCAGAACGATGAGCAGTTCCAGCACCCGAGCTGTAAGGGTGCCAACAGCCGCACCCAGAATACCCAGCTCCGGGAATCCAAAGCGGCCAAAAATCAGGGTGTAGTTGATGCCCACATTGACAACGAGGGAAACCACAGAGATGTAGAACGAGATATTGACAATTCCTACACTACGCAAGGCCGCCATGAGCACGTTGGTCAGGATGAACAGCGCAAAGGTCCACTGGATCAGCGACAGATACTGTGCTCCCTCCGCCACAATCTCCGCGGAATCCGTAAACAGATACAGCAGCGGCTCCGGGAACAGGATGCAGACGGCGATGACCGCCGCGCTGATGGCCGCGCCCAGCTTGAGGGCGATTCCAGTGAGCGTCCGAACCGGTCCTACGCGTCCCTGTCCCCAGTACTGCGCCCCCAGCGCCACCAGCGCGTTCCCGATAGACAGGGCAAATTGCTGTACCATGAAAAACACCTGGTTTACCGTAGCGGCGGCGGAAAGGGACGCCTGGCTGTAGGTTCCCAGCATAATGTTGTCCGCCATGTTCACGCTGTAGGCCACCAGGTTTTGCAGCGCCACCACGAGGAGCATTTGAAAGAGCGTTTTGTAGAATCCGCTGTCCGCTGTAAAAAAAGGTTCTCGGATTGCTTTTTGACTTGTCATATCGCCCATGATTCCCCCTGCTCTGTGTATTTCACGCATTACAGCATGGGTAAGTATATCACACTGCCCAGGGAAAAGCAATTCAATCTGTCTCCTGGTCCTGCTGGTAAAGCGCCTGGGTGGACGCCTCAAACTCGCCGCTGAAGCGGGCTGACTCCTGCCAAAGGCCCACCCCCTTTGACAGTTTGTTTTCCCTTCCTAACAGGATCTCAATTATAGGAAAGCAGAGCGCTTTGAAACGTTTCAAAGTGCTCTGCTCAGCTTGTCTGCTGATAGCGCCCGCACTCCTCCTGAAGGGCGGCAATCACGGCCTTCTGAAGGCTGCTTTGGGTCCGCTCCTTGTAGACCAGCCCTACCATACTGGTCAGCTGGAGTCCGTCGATGGGCAGAGGGATCATTTGAGAGTGATACATGGCGTTTCCACAGGCTATACACCGGCGGGGAACCACGGTAAACGCCCGTTCACGGGCCTGAATCAGACGCAGAGGCGCAATATCGTTGATACGGAAAATCTGGTTGGTGCAGCCATGCCGGGTGAACAGCTCTGCCACCCAACGGTTCATCGCCTTTTTATAAGAGCCGTAGGGGTACTGGAGCAGATCCTCCGCCTTTACCCGGTCCCGCCGGGCCAGGGGATGGGGCTCGACCACCGAGACGCACATCTCCTCCTCAAACAGGGGCTGATATTGAACGGCGCCGCTCTGGACGGCTGCCGTCAGCCGTTCCTCGTCCAGGTCGCACAGCTGAATCATGCCCAAATCTACCGCGCCGCTTTCGACCTCCTGCAAAATGCTCGCGCTGTCGTCCTCCTGGAGGGTAAGCAGAACGGAAGTATGGGCCCGCTCGACCCGAAGCTTGACCTCAACCAGCACCTGCGCGCAATAGTGGGGGGTGGAGGCGACCCGGAGCTCTCCCGTCAAGCTGGCATCCTGGCACAGGCGGAAGATTTCGTCCGCACCAGCCAGGATGTGGCGGGCCTGATCCAGCACCCGCTCTCCCAAAGGGGTGAACTGAATGCCCCGGTTCCCCCGAATGATCAGCTGAGCGTTCAGCTCCAGTTCCAGCTCCCGGATGGAGACGCTCAGAGAAGGCTGTGAGATGTAAAGGGCCTCTGCGGCTTTGGAAAAGGTGCCGTATTCGTGCAGGGAAATAAGCTGTTGGAGCTGAGCCAGTTTCATGAGTATTCCCCCAAAGCGATTTTATTTTTCTATTCTACAGGAAGAGTGCCCAGCTTTCAAGCCTGTTTAAAAGGAAAAATCTGTCTTCCTATAGGGAGACACTATAGCACTATTAAAAGTGCGTATTTTACAAACAGAGTCCCTTTCGCTATGATGATTTCGACAAATATAACAACAGAGGAGCTGAGCATATGCCACCAGTGATTAACCGCGACAAATGTGTGAAATGCACCCTCTGCGCCCAGATCTGTCCTCTGGACGTGATCCGCGTGGAGGGCCCGGACCGCGACATAGTGGTCCGCTATCCGGATGAGTGCTGGCACTGCCGGGCCTGCGCCATTGAGTGCCCCAAGGAGGCCATCACCATGCGCTATCCCCTGTCCCACATGATGTTTACCATGACGGTTCCTGAGAAAAAGGAGGCGAGTAATTGATGAAACTGAATGTGCGTCCCGAGGTCATCAAAACTGACGTGCTCATCATCGGCGGCGGCATCGGCGGCATGCAGGCGGCCATCGCCGCGGCGGAGCAGGGTGCGAAGGTCGTCGTGGCAGAGAAGGCGGACACCCGCCATTCCGGATCCGGCGCCACCGGAAACGACCACTTCTTCGCCTACATCCCCGAGTATCATGGCGGCGACTTTGACGTGATTCTTCAGGAGTGCGCCGAAACCATGCTGGGTCCCTTCCAGGACGTGGACGTGTTCACACAGATTCTCAGGCGCTCCTTTGAGGTCATCCAGAAATGGCACAGCTACGGCATCAATATGAAGCCCAAGGGCCATTGGAACTTTGAGGGCCACGCCATGCCGGGCCGCCGCCGCTACCATCTGAAATACGACGGCTGGAACCAGAAGCCCGCCCTCACCGCCAAGGCCAAGAGCCTGGGGGTGGAGATCTGCAACAAGACCGCCATGAATGAGCTGCTGATTGAAGAAGGCTCCGGCCGGGTCATCGGGGCGATCGGCATCTGTCTGGCGGAGGACGAGCCGGAAATGGTGGTCTTCCAGGCCAAGGCGGTCATTCTGGGCACCGGGGCCGCCGCCCGGATGTACCCCGCCCACAATCCCGCCTATCCCTTCAACGTGGACATCTGCCCGGCCAACACCGGCGCGGGGGACGCCCTCACCTTCCGGGCCGGCGGCAAGCTGGTCAATCTGGACCTGCCTTATGTCCACTCCGGCCTGAAGCACTTCATGCGCTGCGGCAAGGCCACCTGGATCGGCGTACTCACCGACATTGACGGCAAGCCGGTGGGACCCTTCGTCACCAAGCCCACCCGGGAGCTGGGCGACGTGACGGCAGATATCTGGCAGTCGGTGTTCTCCGAGAAGATGGACAACGGCACCGGCCCAACCTACATGAACTGCTCGGAAATTGAGGAAGAAGACCTTCAGTACATGCGCCGCTGCTTCGTCTCCGAGGGCGACACCTCTATCAACGACTACCTGGATCAGAACCACATCGACCTGCGGAAGGAGATGGTAGAGTTCGGCACCTACACGCCCCACGTCCAAGGCATGCAGATCGACGTTCACGCGGAAACCTCTGTCCCCCACCTGTACGGCGTGGGCGACTGCACGGCCAACGTGGCCAATGGGATTCATGCCGCGGCAGTGCTGGGCCAGATTGCCGGCGAGCATGCGGGCCAGGCCGTTAAGGACATTCCCGAAGCCAGCGTGACCGGACATCCCCTCATCGCTCAGAAGAAGGCCCTCTATGAGGAGATCCTGGGCCGGGAAGAGGGAGCGCACTGGAAGGAGGCCAACTCCACCCTTCAGCAGATTATGGGCCAGTACTGCGGTTACAAGGTGCGGTCCGGCTCTCTGCTCCGGGCGGGCTATAAGTACGTCAGCGACCTGAAGAAGTTTGCCCATGCCCAGCTGAAGGCGGACAATTCCCACGAGCTGATGCGCTGCCTGGAGGTGCTGGACATGCTGGACATCGCCCAGGCCACCATTCTGGCCACGGCCAACCGCAAGGAGTCCCGCGGGCCCTTCCATCGCCGCACGGACTACACCTTTACCAACCCGCTGATGAACAATAAATTCCAGACCATCCACAAGACTCCCGAATGTGTGCGGGGCGAGGTTTCCGTCCAGGACGGCGTGGTCATGGAATTCCGTCCCAAGGGAAGATAACCTGTCCGTCTGCCTAGCGGCCCGCAAAGAGAAAGGAGATGTTCCGCTTTGAACAGCAAGAGCCTGACCAAAAACCAGCTTCTGCAATTACTCCTCTCCGCTGTTGTCTATCTCGTCCTTATGCTCATTCCCATGCCGGGCCTCAGCCCGGAGGGGCAGAAGGCATTGGCCATTCTGGGCTGGATTATTGTGGTGCTTATCACCAAGTGCCTGCCCACCATGCTGACCAATATCATCTTTGCCGCGGGCATCATACTGACGGGCATCCTGGGTCAGGGGCCCCTGTTTGCCGCCTTCGGCACCTCCCCCTTTATCTTGGTCATGGGACTGTCTGTTGTCGCTCTGGGCATGTCCAAGACCAACCTGGGCGCTCGGATTGCCTACACCCTGATCCGCTGGGTGGGAAAGACGCCCTCTCTGCTGGTTCTGGCCATCTGTCTCACAGGCACCATTCTTTCCACCCTGATTGTCAACCTGCCCGCCCTGCTGGCAGTCTGCCCCATCATTCTCTCTGTGCTGAAGGAGCTGAATGAGGCGCCGGGCGAGTCGAATCTCGGCAAGGCCATGTTCCTGGGTCTGATCTGGAGCGGCGGCATCGGCGGATTGGTCCTGATTTCCTCCAACGGAAACAACGCCGCCGGCGTGGGCGCCTTTGCCCAGGCCACCGGGGGGGCCATGAGCATTTCCTATGGTCAGTGGGCCCTGTTCGGCATCCCCATGGCCATTGTGATGGTCATTCCCTCCTGGCTGTTCCTGTCCGCCTGGTTCAAGGTCAACAAGACCAGTCATTCCCTGGACCCCCAGATGGCCAAAAACCGCCTGGCGGAGCTTGGCCCCATCAACCAGGAGGAGATCCGCTACATTGTCATTCTGGTGCTTATGATTCTGGGCTTCTTCCTGGGCGGCAAGTTTGGGATTTCCGCGCCTACCATCGCCCTGCTGGCCATGATCCTCATGCTGGCCCCCTACGTGGGTCTGATTGACTTTGAAGAGGCCCAGAAAAACATCAACTGGTCCATGCTGTTCCAGGTAGGCTTCTTCGTGGGCTTCGCCGGAGCCATCACCGGCACCGGACTGGGCGAGTGGATCACCAGCTTTTTCACTCGCTGGACCACTGGCGGATCCCTCATCACACTGATTGTCGTTGTCAACATACTGGGGCACATCGCCGCGTTCCTGGTGCCCGGCGGCGGCGCGGCCATCATGCTGGTGCCCAGCGTAGCCGCCATGGCTAACGCGGCCGACGTCAATCCGGCCCTGCTCACACTGGTGCTGCTCCGGGTCTGCTCCTGCTCGGTCTACAACCCCGTGCAGGCCCCCTTCCTGGTGGTCGGCAGCTGCAACGGCGGCTATCTGGACGTGAAGGACTACGTGATTCCTAACATCATCAGCACCACCATCTGGACCATTGTCTGCATCCCCCTGTTCTATTTCCTCGCGCCTCTGGCCGGCATGGGCTGACCAGACCGCTGCCTACAGCAGTTCAGCGTGCCCCGTGAACGGACAAGCGCTCCGGGGCACGCCTGTTTACCAGGAAAGGAGCTGCCATGCATCCTCATTACCCTCACATCTTTGAGCCCATCACCATACACGGAGTCACCTTCAAAAACCGGATTTTTACGGCTCCGACCACAGGGCACATTCTTCAAACCAACAATGCTTCCTCCTACCCTGAAACGCCCTACATTGCCAACTATCTGGAGAAGGCCAAAGGCGGCGCGGCCTGTGTCAACTGCGGCGGCCAGAAGGTGGCTTTTACAGGAACGGCAGCGGTCAAAAGCCGCCTGGATATCGGAGAGCCCTCCGGCTGGCGGAATTTCATCCACATGACAAGGGCCATGCACGCCTACGACGCCAAGTGCTCCTATGAGCTGATTCACTTTGGCTCGGAGGGGGAGTATGTGGGGGATGCCGCCAAGGGCATCATCTACGGCTGCTCCGATTTTGTCCGGAACGACGGTCTCCGCTTTCGCGAAATGCCCTATGAGGAGATGGACAAACTGGCCGGCCGGTACGCTGAGCTGGCGGAGTACATCAAAATCTGCGGGTTTGACACCCTGCTGCTCCACGGCGGCCATGGCACCCTCCTTCAAGAGTTTGTCTCTCCCCGCGGGAACCACCGCAGGGACGAATTCGGCGGCTCTTTGGCCAACCGGGCCAAGTTCCCCATTATGGTGCTGGACCGGATCCGTCAGAAGGTGGGCCGGGACCTGCTGATTGAATACCGCATCTCCGGATCCGAGTGCGTACCCGACGGCTTCCAGCTGGATGAGTGCATTGAGTATGTGAAAATGATTCAGGACAAGATCGACATCATCCATGTTTCCGCCGGCGTGGTCCGGGAGCCCCGGCTCCGGGCGATCACCCATCCCACCAGCTTCCTGCCCGAGGCCTGCAACGCTTATCTGGCCAAGGCGGTCAAGGCCTGTCCGGACATTCATATCCCTGTCCTCACCGTGGGCGCCTTCCAGCAGCCTGACGCCATCGAGCGGGTGCTCGCCAACGGCGAGGCGGACATCGTAGCCATGGCACGGGGCACGATTGCGGACCCTTGTACAGTGCAGAAGATGGAGGAGGGCCGCCCCGACGACATCGTACCCTGCATCAAGTGCTTCCGCTGTCTGGACGAGTTTAAGGACACCCATCATTACAACTGCTCGGTCAACCCCACCGCCGGCCGGGAAACCCAGCTGAGCTGGCTGTTCCCGCAGACCCATTCCCCCAAGAAGGTGGCGGTGATCGGCGGCGGTCCGGGGGGCATGGAAACCGCCCTGCTGGCCGCGGACTTGGGTCATCAGGTCACCCTGTTTGAAGCGAGCGGGCAGCTGGGCGGCCAGCTGAACGACGCGGATGTGATGCGCTTCAAATATGACCTGCGGCTGTTTAAGGACTATCTTATCCGGCAGGTGGGGAGCCGTTCCGGTATTACCCTGCGGCTGAACACGAAGGCCGAGCCGGAGAAACTGTCTGGGATGGGGTTTGACGCTGTTGTCTGCGCCATTGGCGCGGAGCCGCTGATTCCGCCCATTCCAGGGGTGGAGCACGCCGTGACCATTGGCGGCAGCTTCCTGAACCCGGACCAGGCCGGAACACGGGTGGTCATCATCGGCGGTGGACAGGCTGGCTGTGAGGCGGCGGTCCATTACGGAATGATGGGCCGGGAGGTACTCCTGCTGGAGCAGAAGCCTCAGCTGGCCCCGGACGCCATGCGGACCTACCGGGAAGAGCTGCTGGGACAGGTCGGGGACCACGCCCGTGCTGTCACCGGCGTAAAGGTGGAAGCGATTGGGGAAAACGCCGTCACCTATGTGGACGCGGAAGGGGTGAGCCGCACAGAGGCGGCGGACACCGTCCTGCTGGCCACAGGGATGAAGCCCAGGGCCGGGCTTGCCGAGCAGTTCCGGTCCTGCGCCAGGTACTTCCGGAAGCTGGGCGACTGCGTTTCTGTGGGCAATGTGTCAACTGCGGTTCACGACGCCTACGATGTTGCCATGACCCTTTGAAAACAGACAAAACCGCGAAGACCGGTTTGATGGGAGGGGACGCGCCATGAATTTTCTGTGGCTGGAATATTTTACTGCTGTCGTGGAGGAAAAAAGCATCCGGGGTGCGGCGGCACGGATGTATGTTTCCGAGCAGGCAGTCAGCGAGGTGCTGAAAAAACTGGAAAAGGAGCTCGGCACACAGCTCCTTCAACGTACCCGGCCCCAGACCGTCACCCCCGCTGGGACCGTCCTGTACCGGTACGCTATGGAAATTCTATCCACCAAGGAAAGGATGGTCAGCGAAATCACAGAGAATTACGCTGACGCCCGGAAACATACCATCCGCATCGGCGTCAGCGCCCTTGGGCCTCCTGACTTTCTGCCCGCTCTGCTGGAGCGGGTCCGGAATCAAATTCCCGGTATCCGGCTGGAGCTGGTGCGTCAGTCCTCCACAGAGGCGAAGGAGTTCTCCGGCGCGGACCTCTATTTCCCGCTGATTCCCCGGAAACCAGGCTGACCCTGTGCGCGGACGGCTACGGCGCAATCATTGTAACGGAAAACGAGGCCCGGCAGCGGCTGGCCGGACTCTCTCCGGAGCGGCGGGCTGAGATGCGGCGCTTCCCCCTGCGCCTGGACACCGCCGGCGCCGGACTGGCCGTCAGCTATCGGAAGGGGAAACGGCTCTCCGCCCTGGAACGGCAGTTTATCCAGATTGCAAAAGACTTTTTTGAGGACAGCGTAATTCAGGCAAACGCTTGAACTGCGCTGTCTCTTTTCCTGTTTGACCTTTGCTCCCGAAGCCCTTTATAATGAATTCATCCCAAATACTGGCGCTATACCGGAAATTTGATACAGGGAGGACTTTTCTATGAAATGCAAGCGCCTGCTTTCCAGCCTGCTGGCGGGAGTGATGGTCATCGCGGCCTGTACCTGCGGAAGCTCAGCGGCAGGCCCCATACCGGAGGGACCCGGCGGCCCGCCCGCCGCTGTTTACATCCAAAAGCTCGCAGCAGGCGAAATTTCCGCCGGGTACACTGTCGAGGAGTATCTGGCGCGGAACGCCTCCTGGCTGAGTTATGAAAATGGCAAAGCCTCCATCACCAGCCTGGACGATTTTGTGTCCAACTACTTGGGCCGTATGAAAGCCTGCACCGCCTTTGACAATCTGGATTGTATCGAGGCAGAAAACGAGGAGATGGGCACGGCCAGCGTCAACGCCATGCACTTCAACAGCGCCGCGGCGGGGCTGATTGCACAGCTCAAGGACAGCTATCCCGAGGAATATGCCAAGTACTATGACGGCTATGCCGCCGTGGCCGGAGACATGAATCTGGCTGAGCGGGTCTACCTCATCAATCCCATGAACTACACCGGCACCAGCGAAGTCTGCGACACCGCCCCCTTCTTCCGAATTCGGGTGGGCACCGCCGACGGTCACACCGCCTTCACTGTGTCCATGAATCTGGCGCTGAAGCTGGCGGCCACGGAGAATACGCTTGTTGACTACGCCATGATCTGGGACGAACCCCACGGCGACGCCGATTACGCCGGTGAGCTGTTCGCCTGGATTGACCAAATCTGGACCGCGCCCGCCGCTGTGGACGCCCCATCTGCCCCCGCGGCTGACGTGCCCGGCGCTTCTTTCACCTATGTGGTGCAGAAGGGGGACTCCCTTTGGGGCATCGCGGCCAGGCTGTTGGGCTCCGGAGCCCGCTGGGGAGAGATCTACGAGGCCAACCGGGCCGTCGTTCATGACCCCGCTCAACTTCAGATTGGCATGGTCCTGACCATTCCTCAGTAAGCAAAGCCGCCGCGCTTCTCAAAAGGAAGCGCGGCGGCCTGTCTTATTTGGCGCACCGGATTTCCATGAGGCGGAACACGTCCCGGTACAGGCTGTCTCTGTCCTCCAGGTTCACCATGAGCCATCTTTGTCCGTTCCACTCTTTGGTTTCCCGGTAGATCTCCCGCAACGCAGGGGCGCAGTCCGGCAGAATGGCCTCGAAGGGCTCCTTTTCCTTCCGGCCTACCACAAGCATGGCGGTAAAGTAGGACTCCCTGGGGTAGATGGTACAGAGGCTCTTTCCAGACTTTTTAAATTTGATGTTCCATCCCCGTTCCATGCTGCATGCGCTGAACTCTATCTTTTCCGTACACCGGAAGGTCTCCTTAATCTCATCGCAGAATTGGGAAAACAGCGGGTTTCCAATCCATTCTCCGATTTCCTCCAGTGTGGGGCAGGTGCTTTTATCCTGTAAATCGAACATGTGCTCCTCCTTTGTTTTCCACCCAAAAATCAGCGCCTGGTTCCGTCCGGATGAAAGCGCCTCCGCAGCGCCCGTTCTGTTGAAACCAGCGTGCCCGCCATGACAGCCCCCTGAAGGAGGCAGACCGCCCCTCCGAGCAGCCCTATCGTACCGGCATCCTTTCCCAGGGCGGGCAGCTGGGCAAGGACTGTGACCGGCAGAAGCAGCAGCCCCCAGCTCCTCCAGAGCCTGCCGCAGTATTGGTGGGCAAAGGCCCAGGTGTCCCGGTTTTTCATGGACAGGGCGGTCCGGTAGCCGTAGAGGACATTGATCTCCTTCGGCGGGCAGGTCAAAAACCGATGTCCAAAAAATTCCATCACGAGGGGGATAAGCAGGTCTGCCCCCAGCATAAATATCCAGAACCCCACGAAAGCACCTCCACTCCCTCTGACCGCTATTATATCATAATTTCCGGGCCTTGGAACAGGTCTTTTTTGATGCCTTTGCAAATGGGGCAAACTGTGGTACAATAAAGCATCACGCGGTAATGAACCCCCTTGGCGCAAAGGAGTGTGGACCATGAGCGCGAACGAGAATCCCCCTATGGTACAAAGCCTGAACCGGCTGCTGAAAAGCCACGATTATCAGGAAATTCTGGACCTGGGCCGGCCCCTGGTGGGCAATCCCCTGATTTTGGCCAACGTCACCTACGCGGTGCTGGCCATGACTGACGAGCCCGAAATTACGTCCCCCAACTGGCTGGAAATCAAATCCAGCCGCAGCGTTCCCCTGGGCAGTCTGGGCTATGACAAGCTGAACGCGGCCTACCGCAAGTCTTTGGAGACCCATTACCCCGTCTTTGACAACTCCAACGACGAGGGCGTCCGCATGCTGCGGAAAACCCTGTGTGCCGGGGACAAGGTGCTGGGCTATCTGGACTCCCCCCTCTACTTCCGGGACCCCTCCGAGGAGGACATTGAGCTCTTCGACCTGCTGGGCAATCTGCTGTCTGTGGAGCTGCAAAGAGGGTTGGAACGGGCTGCCATCCCCGACAATATGCAGGATTACTTTATCTTCGACCTGCTGGAGGGCAGGCTCACCGACCCTGCCCTGATTCAGGAGCGGTTCCGCTTCTTCAAGTGGAACATCATGGGCCGGGGCAGGGTGCAGGTGGTCAGCATCCAGCGGGCGGACGGCACGGTGGAACCCAGTAATGTGCGCTTCCGGGAGCTGGTGGAGCAGCTGACCAATATCTTTCCCGTGTTCAAAACCTTCGCCTACGGCATACAGCTGAAAATGCTCTGTCCCATGACGGAATCCCTGAGCCAGGAGAAGCACGCGGTGGAGGACCTGGCCGCTTTCCTGGAGCGGAATGACATGATGGCCGGCATCAGCCGCCCCCTCAGCGAGATTCAACGTATTTCCATCTTCAACCGGCAGGCGGAAAAGGCGCTGGAGCTGGGCCGGATTTTTTCGCCCGGCAGGCGGATTCACTTTTACGACAGCTGCGCCATGTATCATGCCCTGGAGCTCTCCACAAAGAAGGAAGACATCCTGCAATTCTGCCATTCCGCCGTCATGCGGCTGCTGGACTACGACCGGGAGCACGACACCAACCTGTTGGAGTCCCTCCGGGTCTACCTCACCCACAACCGGAGCATCGGTGAGTCCGCGGGCCTGCTCTACATTCACCGGAACACTATGAATTACCGCATCACCAAAATTCATGAGCTGACCGACGTGGACCTGGACGACCCGGATGTGTTCTGCCACCTGCTGTTTTCCTTCTTCGCCCTGGACTTTCAGGAGAAGCAGACCCGGCTGCGTGCCGGGCAAGAGGAGCCCCAATGAAACAAGCAGTCAGAATTGGCCTGCTGGCCGCCGCAGCTCTTCTGGTCCTGGCCGTGGCGGGCGCGGTGTTCCTCTTTCGGGATGAGGTTGGCATCCTCCTCTCCCTCCAGCGGCTGAGCGGCGGCGTTTACACCCTTCGGGTGGAGGGAGACTACCACTTTGAAGAATTTCTCTCCTCTGGAGGCGCTTCCTCCGACCAGGAGGTCAGCGCCTTTCTCACGGAGAAGATTTCCAAAGGCTTTTACTCCGTTCCCGTGGAGGAACAGGGGAGAGGGTGCAGCACCCTGTCCGCCGTGACTCCGGAGGGCGGGCACATCTGGGGCCGGAATTACGACTGGACCAGCTCAGTGCCCATGATTGTGCTCTGTGAGCCCAAGGAAGGCTACGCTTCCATCTCCACCTGTGACTTTCAAAATATCACCGGGGACCCGTCCGTTCTGCCTGAGGGCATCAACCAGATGCTGGCTATCGCGGCCCTGTACGTTCCCCTGGACGGGGTGAACGAGGCCGGGCTCTGCGTGGCTGACCTGGAGGTCAACGAGGGCGGCATGCCCGACCCGGACACGGAAAAGCCGGATTTGACCGTTACCACGGCCATTCGCCTCCTGCTGAACCGGGCGGCAACGGTGGAAGAGGCCGTGGCCCTGCTGGAGCAGTACGACATTCACCCTTCCGGAGGCATCAGCCACCATCTGGCCATTTCCGACGCCTCGGGAAACTCCGTAGCCGTCGAGTTTACGGAAGATGGGCTGGCCGTCATTCCCACACCGGTGGTGACCAACTTCAACCTGGCCAACGGAGACCCCTCCGCTGGCGGGAGGAGCGCTCAGGAGCGGTATGACGCGCTGATGGAGGCCGCAGTACCATTTGGCTGGATCGATGAAGAAGGGATGCTCACTGTGCTGGATTTGGTCTCCCAGCCGCTTAAACCGTCAATGCGTGATGGTGCTGCTCAGGCGGGGGATGAGCTGGTTCCTGTTTCTCAGACAGAGGAGCAGTACACCACCCAATGGTCCATTGTATACGATCAGGACAGCGGCAGGCTCAACTATTTCTTTGGCGGTATTGAGTTGGACGATATGGACTCAAAGTGGTTTCCTGATTGTGTTTTCCTGTTTGACGAGGTGTTTTCTTGAAAAAATTTCTTGTTTCCCTGCTTTGTTTGACCTTTCTCTCCGGCTGCGGCGCTCCGCCGGAGTCCGGCGCCTCCTTTACCGCCGCGGCCACCGCTTACCCTGTCTACCTGTTGGCGCGGGAAGTCATGGAGGGCGTGGAGGGTGCGGAACTGATTGCCGTGGTCAATCAGCCTGTGTCCTGCCTCCACGACTACACACTGACCATCTCCAACATGAAAGCCATAGAGCAGGCGGACCTGCTCCTCCTCAATGGCGTGGGACTGGAGGAGTTTCTCGGGGACGCCCTGGGGGGCCGTCCCGCTGCGGACTGTTCCGAGGGGGTGCCTCTTCTGGAGACAGACGGGGAGGCCCATCACGACCATGAGCATGAGCACAGCGAGCATGACCACGGAGAGCACGACCCTCACATCTGGATGGACCCGGAGCGGGCCGCGCGGATGACGGAAAACATCGCCGCCGCGCTGGCCCAGGCGGACCCGGACCACGGAGAAGCCTACCTGGCCAACGGCGCGGCTGCCGCGGAGGACCTGCGGGGGCTGAAGGCAGCGCTGAGCGCCAAGCTGGACGGCCTGAGCTGCCGGAAGCTCATCACCTTCCACGACGGGTTTGCCTATCTGGCCGACGCTTTTGATTTGGAATTGCTGGCCTCCATTGAGGAGGAAGAGGGCAGCGAGGCTTCCGCCAAGGATATCGTGGAAATTGTAGCGGCGGTGGAGACTTACGGCCTGCCCGCTATTTTTGTGGAGGCCAACGGCTCGGACGCCACTGCCAACGCCATTTCACGGGAGTGCGGGGCGGCGGTCCACACCCTGTCCATGCTTATGAGCGGGCCGGAGGGCGCGACCTACGGCGAGCTGATGACCGGAAATATTGAGGTACTTTTGGAGGCGCTGGCATGAGAGTCATCAAGCACAAAAAATCCGGCGGCTGTCAGGGAGCCTGCTGCCTGAACGTGAAGGATCTGTCCATTCAGCTGGGAAACGACGTGATTCTGGAGCATGTCAGCTTTCACCTGCACTGCGGCGAGCTGGTGGCCCTCATCGGCCCCAACGGAGCGGGAAAAAGCTCCCTGTTCAAGACCATTCTGGGCCAGATGGACCATTCCGCCGGGTCTGTCACCTTCCAGCTGGCCGAGGGCGGACCGGTCCGGCCCCGCATTGGCTATGTGCCCCAGAGCCCCAACTTTGACCCTGGCGCGCCAATCAGCGTGCTGGACTTTTTCGCCGCCTCCATCTCCCGCTACCCGGTCTTTCTCCCCATGCCCAAAGCCCTGCGGCAGCGGGTTTCGGACTGTCTGGAGCGGGTTCACGCCGCCGGGCTGATTGACAAGCGGATGGGGGCCCTTTCCGGCGGGGAGCTGCAGCGGGTGCTGCTGGCCATGGCGCTGGAGCCCCTGCCCCACATTCTGATTCTGGACGAGCCCATGTCCGGCATCGACATTGAGGGGGAACGGCAGCTCCTGGACATGCTGGATGAAATCCGGACAGAATACGACCTGTCCATCCTCCTGTCCACCCACGACTTCAACACCCTGCATCTGGTGGACAAGGTGATTCTCCTCAAGGGGGCGGTCCTTCGGACCGGCACGCCGGACGAGGTGCTGGCCTCGCCGGAGTTCCGGGCCCTGTTTCCCTCAGAGCACGGACACTTGGGAAAAGGAGGGAGACAATGAGTTTTTGGTACGCGGTTGTGGACCTGCTTCCCTTTGAATGGGCGGAGCCGGGTTCCATGTTCTTTATGAAAAACGCCCTGCTGGCTGTGCTGGTCATCTCGCCGCTGTTCGGCCTGCTCTCCACTATGGTGGTAGAAAGCAGGATGTCATTTTTCTCCGACGCCCTGGGACACTCCGCCTTTACGGGAATTGCCATTGGGACCCTGTGCGGGCTGGCCAGCCCCATGTGGTGCGCGGTGGTGTTCGCGGTGGTCTTTGCCCTGCTGTACACCCTTGTACAGCGGAAGACGAAGATGGCCAGTGATACGGTCATCGGCGTGTTCTCCTCCACTGCCGTGGCTCTGGGCATCTTCATTTCCACCCTGGGCGGGCGGTCCTTTACCAAGTTCAACACCCTTCTCATCGGTGATATTTTGTCGGTCACGCCGGACAAAATCGGCCTTCTGGCGCTGATTCTGGCGCTGGTGCTGGTGCTGTGGGCCACCTCCTGGAACCGGATGATGCTGTCCGCCACCCATCCGGCTCTGGCGGACAGCCGGGGGATTCAGATCTTTTGGCAGCAGGCCCTGTTTACCTCCGCTGTGGCGGTGGTGGTCACGGTGTCCATGACCTGGGTGGGGCTGCTGGTCATCAACTCTCTGCTGGTGCTGCCCGGCGCGGCGGCCCGGAACGTGGCCCGGAATGTGCGTCAGTATCATCTCTGGGCCCTGGTGCTGGCCGTGGGGTCCGGGATCGCCGGGCTGATGACCTCTTACTATCTGGGGTCCTCCACCGGCGCGTCCATCACCCTGTATCTGGCGGTGTGCTTCGGGGCCACCTTTGTGCTGAAGCGGGATTGAGATGGCGCGGCGCAGCAGCGGCCAGCCGGTATTCGAGAGAAGGGGAAATTTCTGTGGAGTATATTGAGATCGATACGGCTTCGTCCTCCAATGAAGCGTGGAGCGGAATCATGGCCGCAAAGCTCAAGACCGCGGCGAATTTTGAAATTCACTGTTGGAATGAAGAGCTGAACGAAATCAGAATGGCGCTGCAATATGGCGAGTTGAAAGAATCTCATTGGGCGTATGGGAAGGTGATTGCAGGCAGGGTTATAACCGAGTTCAGGGATTATCTGCTGTCTCTCCCGAAGCCTACAGATACTGTGATATACAATAAAATGACACCGTTTTTTTCGATTTTTCTGGACAACGGATTTTCATCAGAACATTATGGAACAGAATTGAATCAGCAATAAACGAAAAGCAACCGCCTCCCGGTCAGGAGGCGGTTTGTTTGTAAACCAGTTTAAAGTTCTTTTTGCTCCTTTTTCGTTCAAGAAAAAGAAGGCGCATCTCTTCCAGGGGCCCTGGCCCCGGCAGGGGGTAAACCACCCCCTGCATCCCGGCAAACGCTACTCACGGGAGGCCGCCCGGTATTCCTGAGGGGAAACCCCGAAAAAGGTCTTAAAAATTCGGGAAAAATAGTTGGCGTCGTCAAACCCGAGCTCGTAGGCAATGGAGGAAATCCGCTCGTCCGTAACCAGCAGGCGGCGGGCCGCCGTGGTCATCCGCAGGTCCTTGACAAAGGCGCCGGGAGACTTTCCGGTGGTCTCCTTGAACAGCCGCCGGAGGGAAGAGGGGCTCATATCCGCCATACAGGCCAGAAACTCCGTATCAAAGGGCTCGGCCGGGTGGGCCACCAGATAGTCCACCACCACCTGGACCCGCGGGTCCCGCTTGAGGGCGTGGGTACGGCTCTCCCGGCGGCGCAGGCCCTCCACTGACAGGTCAGCCTCCGGCTCGCTGCTGGTCTCCAAATGGGCCTCCGGCGTGTGCTCCACCAGCCAGGCCAGAATCAGCTCCAGATTCCCCCGGATGCGGAACAGCTTGCTGGTGTTCTGCGTGGTTGCGTTCTGGTAGACCTGCTGGAAGTAGCCCAGCACCTCCGGGTCAGCCTGCCGGGTAACTCTGGGAATCCGAAAATACTCCGCGAGAAAATCGCTCCCATCCAGCTGCACCGTGGTGGTGAAGCGGATGGAGATAAAGGAAAACGCGTCCTCCCGCGCATGACATTCCAACTGACACCCCTCCGGAATGTAGCACACCTCACCTTCCTGCACCATGTGCGGGACTCCATCAATGATGAAATCCGCGCTTCCCTGAAGAATGTACCGCAGCATACAGTAAGGGACGTAGCTCTCTGGATAGGTCCACCCCCGGCGGAACACGTAGCGGTCCACATAGAGAAAGTTGAACCGCATGGAGGAATATAACGATGGCGGTATGTGCATCACCGAACCCCCTTCCGGACAATAGCGCTACAGTTTGCTCGTTTCATGCTAATTATAGATGAACCACACCCTTCGGTACAGGGGAAAATTCAGCTATAATAAAGAAAAAATGCCTATGGAAGGAGTTTTCACATGAACTACCCTGCTGATTTTTATCCATCCCCGGCCGAGGTGGACCAGTGGTGCAAGGAACTGCTGGCCCGGACAGAGAAGATTTCCATTCAGGGGGAGCTGCTGGATCTCAGCCCCCTGAAGGAGCCCTTCGGCAACTGTCCCAACACTCTGGTTAACCGCTATGTCCGCTTCACCGCCGGAGACGGACGCCGGACCTTCTACGGCTATTGGCAGCCCGCCCTGAAGACGCCCGCTCCGCTGCTCATCAACCTGCCCGGCTATGGGGGATTCATGAGCCTTCACCCCCAACTCTGCGATCAGAATTTCCACGTGCTCCACATCTCCCCGCTGGGCTTTGTCACTCCGGAGGGGGCCCGGCGGGAGCTGGCGCTTCCCGATGGGAACTGGCCGGTGCTGCCTAACACCGCTCTGGGCCGTCCGGACAACTATGAAGACTGGCTCAGCGACTGCCTGCTGGCCATCCGCTGGGCTCTGGGCCAGCCCGGCACGGAAAACCGCCTCTCCCTGTTCGGCACCAGCCAGGGCGGCGGCGGAAGCCTCCTGCTGGCGTCCCTCCTGGGGCCCGATCGAGTGCGCTGCGTCTGCGCGGACCTGCCCTTCCTCACCGGATTTCCCAGCACCGGCCTGCGGGGTGAGGCCTACGGGCTGCTGAAGCCGGTGGAGGACCAGGTTCCGCCGGAGCTCTTCTGGCGGCGTCTGGGCTTTGTGGATACGCTCAGCCACGCACACCGGCTGGCCATGCCGGTGATGCTCTCCGGCGGCGGCGCGGATGGCACCTGCCCTGCCTCCACTGTGGAGCTGCTCTTTGCCCGGCTGCCCGGCACCAAGCAGTATACTTACCTGGAGGAGCAAATCCACACCCATTCCCGCAGCAGTATGGTGCTGTTCGGCGCATGGCTGCATCTGTACGCCTAGCATTTGGAAGAAAAATGAGAAAGAGCCGTCCGGCATGGTCCGGACGGCTCAGGCTGTCGAAAAAGTCGACAGCCTGACGCTGATTTCGTCATTCTGACGAAATCAGTCGCCTGCGGGCGGGTGACTGCACGCGAAAGCGGGGGCTTCTGATTTAAGGTGGCTTCGCCCGAAATCATCCAACTTGCCACTGGCAAGTTGGACCCCCTTTCACACTATCCC
>JAAWCD010000110.1 GCA_022793095.1 Oscillospiraceae bacterium
CATGCGGCTGCTTGTCAAGGAGCCTGACTTTCAGGCCGCAGTCCTGATGGAAACCCCTGCCGGGCAGGAATGTCCGGACTGGGAAACCACGAAACGCATTGTGTCCGAGTGGACAACTAAAAAACATATCGGAGGTGTAGCATGAACGAACTGCAAGTTTTCAGCAATCCCCAGTTTGGGGAGCTCCGCACCGTGGAGCTCAACGGCGAACCCTGGCTCGTGGGCAAGGATGTGGCGGAGGCGCTGGGGTATACGAACCCGAGTAAGGCGCTTGCCGACCATGTTGACGATGAAGATAAGCTCAATAACGAATCGTTACTGAGTTTAGGACAGCGGGGCGGCTGGTTAATCAACGAATCCGGCTTTTACAGTCTGGTCCTCTCCAGCAAGCTGCCCGGCGCGAAGAAATTCAAGCGGTGGGTCACCTCGGAGGTGCTGCCCGCCATTCGGAAAAACGGCGGATACATCAACGGACAGGAGCGCATGGCCCCCGAGGAGCTAATGGCCAAGGCCCTGCTGGTGGCCCAGCGGACCATTGAACGCCAGAAGGCCAGCCTGGACGCGGCTCAGGAGGCAAACAGGGCCCTCCAGCCCAAGGCCCTGTTCGCCGACGCGGTGAGCGCCGCGAAAACCTCCATCCTTGTGGGAGAACTGGCCAAGCTGCTGAAGCAGAACGGCGTGGCGATGGGCCAGAACCGGCTGTTTGAATGGCTGCGGACCAACGGCTTCCTCATCCGCCGGAGGGGTGTGGACTTCAACATGCCCACGCAGCGCGCCATGGAGCTGGGCCTGTTTGAAATCAAGGAGACCGTCATCGCCCACGCCGACGGTCACACCAGCGTCAGCAAAACCCCGAAAATCACCGGAAAGGGTCAGTCCTATTTCGTCAACCGCTTCCTGAGCGGCCGGGCTCCAGCTGAGGGGAAGCAATCGTCTTAAAGGGAGGGAAAACAATGCCCCAGGCAATTGAAGCAAAACGGGTCCGAAGCGGCTCCCACGGTTCCTGCTGGCTCAACGGGGAGCTGGCGGCGGAGGTCTACGGCGTGACCATCAAGGTCACAAAGACCAAGGAGGCCGTCCCCCGCTGCGGGGCCTTCATCGAGGGAAACAAGCTCATGAGCGCCAAGATTACCGGCACGGTCAAGCTCTACAACGCCACCAGCCGCATGATTCAGTCCCAGGGTAACGACCTCAAAAACGGCAAGGACACCCGGTTTACCATTGTATCCAAGCTGGACGACCCGGACGCCACGTCTGTGCAGCGGATTCAGGTCACGGGCGTGAGCTTCGACGACCTCACTCTGGCTGACTGGGAGGCCGCGAAAATCGGGACCATTGAGGCCCCCTTTACCGCCGACGGATACGAGATTCTGGAGGCGTGAGAAAACCCGCCCGGCTTTTGCCGGGCGGGTGATAGTACATTCATTTGACAAAATGCGGCGCTGCTGGTAAGATAGACTCGCTCCGAAAGGAGCAGGGCGCTGTTACATATTAGGCGGTTGGCCCACCGGTTCCCCTTGCAAAATGCAAAGCGAGGGAGGTGGTGCGGATGTGGAAAGAACGGGCACGGTTTGTGCTTCGGTTCCTGGCATGTCTGGCAGTTTTGCTGGTTATGCTGTCCATAGAAGCGTGTTAGCCGCCCGGACGGTACCCGAGCGGCTAACGTTCTGTTAGTTGAGATATCGGGCTAACCGCCAAGTAACAGCGCCCTTCTGTCTTTTATCTTACTTCAAAGCCCCCGTTTTGTCAAGCGGCAAGACGGGGGCTTTTTCTGCCTCCGGGAAAGGAAACACAATGAACGAATCCAAGGTAAGCCTGGTGGACCTCCTGCTCCGGCCCGAGCTGCCCAATGTGGCCAGGGAGCTCCCCACGAAAAAAGTGAAGCTGTCCCGGCTCAGCCGTCTGCTGGGGGAGGACGTGATTTTCACCCTCCGGGGCCTGCCCTATGGCCGGGTTCAGGAGCTGCTGCGCCTCTCCGAGGACCTGGAGGGCCACATCCTCCTGGCCGGGTGCGAGGACCCGGACCTGAAATCCCCCGCCCTCATGGAACGCTTCGGCGGCCCCACCCCTCTGGACGCCCTCAAGGGCATGCTCCTGCCCGGCGAGATCTCCGAGCTGAGCCAGGAGGTGGAAAAGCTCTGCGGCTATCGGGGCTCCACCATTGAAGAAGTAAAAAACGGCTGACCGGAGGCGGCGATCCGGACCTGTCCCTGCTCTACTACCTCTTCCGGGTCCACCACTGGACCCCGGAGATGTACGCCAGCCTTTCCGCCGGCGGGCAGGACCTCGTCTGGGCGCTGTCCCTCCGGGAATGCGAGGAAGCAAAGGAGGGATGACCTGTGCCTGACGCGTCCATCGTCATCAAGGCAACCGACCGCTATTCCGACGCCATCAACTCCATGCGCCGGGCGTCTCAGAACTTCACCCGGGATGCGGAGGGCCTTCAGGCCAAGCTGGCCGCTCTGGACAAAACCAAAGCCTCCCTCAAGGTGGAGACCGACGCGGCCAAGCGCAAGCTGGCGGAGGCGGAACGCCAGTTTCAGGCCACCGGCGACGCGGCCTCTCTGGCCAACCTCCAGGCCGCACGGGCCGACTACGAAAACGCACGCCGGAACCTGGACCTGGTGACCCGCTCCGCACGGGACGCGGAACAGCAGCTCCGGCGGCTGGATGACACCCTGAACGGCGGCGGCCGGGGCGGCAATGGCGGTGGCTCCGGCGGCGGTCAGAACAACGGCATGCTGGGCACCCTCAACGCCCTGGTCAAGTCCGGGCTGGGCAACCAGCTGGGCCAGGCCCTCAGCGGCGCGGCGGGAACGGTGATTGGCTCCGCCCTCTCCGATGAGGCCGGAGGGCTGGTGTCCAGCCTCGCGTCCGGCATCGCCGCCGGCGCGGCCATGGGCTCCATTGCCGGGCCCGCAGGCGCGGCCATCGGCGCCGCCGTGGGCGGCGTGTCCGGGCTGGTGTCCGGCGCGGCTCAGGCCGGGCAGGCCAGGGATGAAGCCTTTAAAGCCTACTATGGGGATTTGTACGACACCCTGGCCGCTGCGTCCGAGGAGCGGATTTCCACCGGCTCTGAGCTGGCCGCCCAGCGGCAGACCAACCGGATTTCCTTCAAGACCCTGCTGGGCGGACAGGACGTTGCGGACGAATATCTCTCCAGCCTGGTGGACATGGCCAACACCACGCCGTTCCTCTACGACGATTTGGTCCGCATGTCCAAGACCCTGGCCACCTACGGCTACGGCGCGGACGAGATTCTGCCCAAGCTTCAGACGGTGGGCGACACCGGCGCGGCCCTGGGCATGACCACCAGCGACATGAGCATGGTGGCCACCGCCATCGGCCGGATGGACTCCACCAACAAGACCACCCTGGAATACCTCAATCTCCTTCAGGAGCGCGGCATCGACGCCATTGGAGCTCTGGCCAGCGCCTTCGGCACGGACAAGGGCGGCATTTACGACATGATTTCCAAAAGCCAGATTGCCGGGTCCGACGCGGCCTCCATCATTCTGGCCGATCTGGCGGAGCGGTTCGGCGGAGCCATGGCGGAGCAGTCTCAGACCTTCTCCGGCCTGAGCTCCACCCTGGAAGGGCTTCAGCAGGAGGTGGCCAACGCCGCCGGCGAGGGCTACAACGAAGAGCGGGGCCAAGGCATCCGGCAGGAGATTGAGGCCCTGACCGGGCCCCTGGGGGAGGCGCTCAAGACCCTGGAGGCGGTCAGCGGGGAGAACAAGGCGTTTTTGGAAAACCTCAAGGAGCAGTACCAGCGGGAGGCCCTGGGGGCTGTGCTGGCCGGGCAGGAAACCACGCTGTACGACAACACCGAACGGGCCAGCCTGGAGGCACTGGGGGAGGAATACCGGAAGGCCTCCGAGGAGTACGCGGCGGGAAACCGGGAGGCGGGCCTGAAGATGGAAAGTCTCCGTGACCAGGCCGAGGCTCTGGCCACGGCTGCCTACGACTCCAGCGAGCAGGCTCAGCTTTTGCAGGAGACGGAGCTTGACCTGGTGGGGGCCATTCGGGACAGCATCACCGCCACGGACAACCTGGCCGGAGCCATGAGCTCCTTCCGCATGGAGCAGGAGCGGAGCCGGGGCATGGCGGCGGGTTTGTTCGGGGCCGGCGGGATTGCTTCCACTGCCCTGGACGCTGTGAACAACGGCACCGGCTTCAGCTACGGGGGATATTACTTTGACCCCGCTCAGATGAAGCCCCACGCGGCGGGGCTGGACCGGGTGCCCTATGACAATTACCCGGCCCTCCTTCACGAGGGGGAGCGGGTGCTCACCGCCAACCAGGCCCGGAATGAGGACCAGCGCGGAGCGCCCGGCGTCATGATTTCCGGCAATCAGTTCACGGTCCGGGAGGAGGCCGACATCGACCGGATCGCCGCCGCCCTCGTGGAACAGCTAAGCCTTGCTTGTTCCTTTTCTTGATAGAAAAGGAACCGAAAAGAATCCTTCTTTTTCTTGAAAGAAAAAGAAGCAAAAAGAACTTTAAACTATTGGTTTAGGCAGGCCCTCGGTAGAATCAGTTTGAAGTTCTTTGCTAAGCTTTCTTTCAAGAAAGCGTGAAAAAGAAGCAAAAAGAACTTTAGACGGGTTCTCCCATGTGCAGCTGCGATTTTAAGGCGTCTTGCAGGACCTGTGAAAAATTGATGTTTCGCTCCAGTGCAGCCGCGTTAAGCCATGCGGGCAGCGTGACCGTGCGGCTCACAGACCGGTTGATTTTCGCCATGCGGATGGACGGCATATACACATCAACCAGCACAGCCCGCTCATTCTCAGCGGTTTCAATATCGGACAGCGGCGTGGGCAGGGGGATTTCGTCATTGTCCTCCTCCAGGCCGTAGAGAACACAGCCCAACAGTTCCCTTGCCGATAACAGCGCGTCGTTGTCATCCGTGCCGCTGGTCGCAACATCCAAGTCGGGAAACACAACGGCGATTTCCTGTCCCGCTTCATAGGTGAATACCGCTGGATATAGATAGCGTTCCGTTTTCTTCATCGTGAAAGCCTCCTGTTCAAATGATGGGGAGAGAGTCGGGGCTTATCTGAAGGTAAGCCCCGACTGCCGTTCGATGCTGTCAAGCGTTTTGCGGGGAATGTCTTTGTCTGGATGTTTTACCGTTGTTCGTCCCTTTTTGGTTGGGTGTTTGAATTGGTGGTGGCTTCCGGTTACGTCCGCTTCATACCATCCGTCCGCTTTCAGTATCGCTATGACTTCCCTTGAGGAATAGCTTTTCATCTGACTTCCCTCCCGACAACATTATCATAACACATATAAAAGTATTTGTCAATAGGAGAAACAAATATTTTTCTATGTGTCAGAAAGAAGGAACATCCCATGGAGCGTTACTTTTACTTCCTGGACGGAAGCCGGACCCTGGCTTTGCCGGTGACGCCCAAGTCCTTCACCTGGGAGCAGGGCATCACCGTGGAAACCGTCAACATCAGCCAGACCGGCGACGTGCATCTGCCCTGCAACGAGATCCGGTACTCCGGAAAGATCGAGTGCATGTTTCCCGCCAATCCCTACTCCTGGCTGGCTCCGGGAGCCGTCACGCAGCCCTACAGCTACGTCAGCCAGTTCGCCGGATGGTCTCAGGCGAAAAAACCGGTGCGGTTCCTGGTGGCCGGAGGCGCGGTCAATTCCCTGGTTCTGGTGGAGTCCATCCAGTACCGGGAGCAGGACGGCAGCGGCGACGTGTACGCCGCCATCACCCTGCGGGAATACGTGGAGCTGGAGGCCAGAGAGTCCGCCTGGCTGGACACCAGCGGCGGCGGCGTTTCCGGCAACGGCGGTCAGAGCGCCGCCGGAGGGACGGAACAGACCTACACCGTCCAGGCCGGGGACATGCTTTCCCTGATCTGCCGCCGGTTCTACGGGGACGGGTCCGCCTCCTATTACAACGCCCTGGCCCGGTACAACGGCATTCCAAACCCTCACCTCATCTATCCGGGGACCGTGCTGCGCCTGCCCGGCGCCAGCGCGCTCTTCCAGTAGAAAGAAGGAGTGAATCTGGAAGTCTATCTCACACAGAAGACCGGCACAAGGGAAATCACAAAGCTGCTCTCCTCCTGGACCTGGAGCGGCGACAAGGGCAGCATCGTCCGGAAGCTCGCCGCCTCCATCCTCTATCAGGAGAACAGCGGCCTGCCTGTGCCCGAGATCGGGAACCCGGTGGTCATGGCCGAGGGGAGCCAGGCCCTGTTCTCCGGCTATGTGGTCCAGCGGCGGCAGAGCAGCGAGGAACACACCCTTTCCTTCACCTGTTACGACAAGGGCCTTTACCTCAACAACAACGACGGCACCTACAAGTTCCGGGACGCCTCCGCCGAGGAGATCGCCAGGACCGTCTGCCGGGACAGGGACATCCCCGTCTGCGCCCTGGCCCCCACCAACACCTGGCTGAGCCGGAAGTTTTCCGGCGTCCGGCTGTCCAAAATCATCTCCACCGCCTATTCTCTGGCCTCCGAGCAGACCGGGGTCCGGTACGCCATCCGCATGACCCCCGAGGGTCTGCTGGTCAAGGTCAAGGAGCAGAGCGGCAGCAGCCTGAAGCTGAAGCCGAAAAGCAACCT
The DNA here is from genome assembly GCA_022793095.1 of Oscillospiraceae bacterium. Taxonomy (GTDB): domain Bacteria; phylum Bacillota; class Clostridia; order Oscillospirales; family Oscillospiraceae; genus JAAWCD01. Next base: position 6,591 of record JAAWCD010000110.1, read on the forward strand.
CATCCGGGCCGCCACCACCGAGAGCATCGTCAACATGGTCAACCAGGTTTCCATCTACGACCAGCAGGGCGTCCTGATTGACCAGCTCAGCCGTCAGGACGCGGTAAACCTCTACGGCGTCATGGAACGCCACCTCACTGACCGGGGAGACGGCTCCGCCGGAGAGCAGGCCGCCGCGCTCCTGGAGGACGGGGGGCTGGAACAGACCGTCGCCGTGGACGTGCTGGGAGACTCCAGCCTCATCACCGGGGAAACCGTGGTGGTGGACGAGGAGAACACCGGCCTGCGGGGCGTCTTCTGGATTGACGCCGACGCACACACCTGGAAGCGGGGGCTCTATCAATGCGCCCTCACCCTCAATTGCAGAAGCGTTATGACAAAAACAACGGCAGGAAGTGAGCTGAAATGAACGAAACAAGGGGACGGGACCCCTATTTGGAGCTGCTGGGCCTCATCCGGAGCCAGGCCGCCGGGGAAATCCCCCTCCACGTCTGCCTGGGAGAGGTCCTCTCCTACGACGGGCCGGGAGACATTCTGGTCCGGGCCGACGGCCACGAGCTGGACGCGGAGGACCTCTGGATTGCCGACGAGCTGAAATGCGACTTCTCCGGCTCCCGCATGCTCAACGGCATCAGCGCCGTCCGGTTCAGCGGCCATGCCACCTGCGGTCCCTATCAGCACAGCTGGTTTGACATCAAAAGCCTGTCCAGCCCCATGCGGGCGGTCACCGGGCCGGACCCGGACAATCCCCGGCTCAAAAAGGGCGACATTGTGCTCCTCATCCCCGACCGGGAGCGGCAGACCTATTTTCTCATCTGCAAGGTGGTGCGGCCATGAGTCTCTTTCCTTTGCTGTCCGCGCCGGAGCGCCTGCCCGCCGGGACCGGACGCCTTCCCCTCTTCCGGGAGGCCGCGTGGAATTTCCAGACCAACCGGCCCATCTGGCGGGGCGGCGAGCCCGTCTATGTGACCGGAGCCTCCGCCGTGCTGGTCTGGGCCTGGAACGCCCTCCACACCGAAAAGGGCCTCCACGACGTGCTGACCCGGGACTACGGTCTGGGCATCCGGGCCCTGGAGGGCCAGCCCTACACCGACGCGGTGCGGCAGAGCGAGGCCGTCCGCTACGTCCGGGAGTGCCTGGAGACCAACCCCTACATCCAGTCCGTGGACCATATCCGGGCGTCCCTGGAGAGGAGCAGGCTCCTGCTGTCCTGCCGCATCAACACTGTTTACGGGGAGGTGACGCTGGATGGCTGTCAACTATGAGGATGTGACGCCGGAATCCATCAAAAACGAAATTCTGGGCGGCCTGGCCGGGTCCATGGAGGTTCGGGAGGGCAGCTACGCCAATCTGCTGGTGTCCCCCGCAGCCTTTCAGATCTATAAAATTTATCAGCTGCTGCCGGTGATTGAGGCCATGGCCTTTCCCGACGAGACCAGCGGGGAATTTATCGACCGGCGGGCCGCCGACTTCGGGCTGGTCCGCACCCGGGGCAGCAGGGCGGAGGTCCTTCTGGAGATCCGCGCCACCGGGGCGGTGTCCATGCCCGCCGGAACGGCGGTCTTCACGGAGGACGGCCTCTGCTTCTTCACCACAGAGGCCCTGTCCGCGCCGGGAGGGTCCACAGCCCAGGGCCTGTCAGCGTCAAGGACGTACAGGGTCCCCGCCGAGGCGGAGGAGATCGGGCGGCGGTACAACGTGGAGCCCCATACCATCGTCCGGATGAAGGTCAATCTGCACAACATTTCCGCCGTCACCAACCCGGAGGCGGCCTATGGCGGCACGGACGACGAGACTGACCGGGCCTTCCTGGACCGGTTCCATGAATTTTTACGCCGGCCCATCAGCTCGGGGAATGTGAACCACTACATCAGCTGGGCCAGGGAGGTTCCCGGCGTGTCCTTCGCTGCGGCGGTCCCCCTCTGGAACGGGCCGGGCACGGTGAAGGTCATCATCGCCGGGCCGGACCACGAGCCGGTGGATCAGACCATCGTGGCCGCCTGCGCCGCCCACATCGAGGCGGAACGGCCCATCGGCGCGTCGGTCACGGTCCAGAGCGTGGAGGCCAGGACCATTGACGTGTCCGCCGCAATCAGCCTGACCGCCGGTGCGGCGGTCCAGGAGGTGCAGGCGGAGCTGGAGGCCGCTCTGGTCCGGCTGCTGGCCGCGCTGCCCTTTGGGGAGTCCAAAATTCTCCGGTACAGCCGGGTGCTGGGGCTTCTGCTGGCCTGCGGCGGCGTAGAGGAGTACCAGAGCTTTACCCTCTGCGGCGGGACCGCCAACGTGGCCCTGACCAACGCGCAGACCCCCGTGGCGGGCACGGTATCCATCACGGAGGTGGCGGGATGACGCGGATTGACCTGCCCGTCCGGGAGCGGGTCCCGGATTACCACTATGACAGTCCCCAGAGCCGGGCCATTCTGGACAGCCTGACCGGCGCCAGTCTGGCGGCCCGGGCTGCTGTTTACGATTTCGTGGCCCAGTTCTGGGTGGCCTCCGCCACCTGGGGGCTGGAGCTGTGGGAGGAGCTGCTGGACATCGCGCCGCCGCCCGGTCAGAGTCTGGAGGCCCGGCGGCGGGCCATCATCTCCAAAATGTGCGGGGCCGGAACCTGCAACAGCGAGATGGTCCGGCATCTGGCCCAGGCCCTGACCGGCTATGAGGCCGAGGTGGTGGAGCACCCGGAGGATTACACCTTCTCGCTCCGCTTCGTGGGGGACACGCCGGGGGTTGTGCCCATCGACCGGCAGGAGATCATTGACACAGTGGAGGCCATCAAGCCCGCCCACCTCCAATTCATCATTGAGGCCATCAAGTGGTCCAATCTGGAGGAGCAGGGGTTCACCTGGGCGGACATGGAGCGGACTTTTCCCGTCTGGTCCGCCTTTGACGGGAAATTTTTCATCAACCGAAGGGAGTGAGGGACATGGACCTGCGGGAGCTGGGGCTGAGCTATCTGTCCACGGCGGCGGGGCTGACCCTGGCCATTCAGGCCAGGGAGCGGCTGCTGGAGGAGAACCCGGCGCGTGGGGAGCTGGCGGAGGAAATCCGGCTGCTGCGGGCCATGCGGAAGGACGTGCGGGAGGTGGGAAGCTATGCCCTCCACTACCGGGACCGGAGCTACTGCCGGAACGGCATGTGCGCCGCGTGGCCAGCTCGATGAGTACCGGGAGCAGCTCAGAAAAATCCGGGACCGGGTTCGGGTCCTGGAGGAGAAGCGGGACCGGGCGGAGGGTATGGAACGGGTGCGGTACGAATACGACCTGCAAATGCTGCGGGAAATGCGGCGGGATTTGAATGCGGCCCGGCGGGTGTGCGCGGCCTCCGCCGCCCGGACGGTGAAGCGGATGAGCCTGAACAGAGACGACGGGACCGGGCTGCTGGCGGACTTTTTCGCCAGCCAGACGGCCGCGTCCCTGGAGGCCGGCCGGAACAGCGGCGGAGAACTTCAGTGGCTGCGGCAGGTGCTGGCCGACGCGCTGGCCCTGGAGACGGAGGAAAACCGGGAAATTTTGCGCCGCCACGCCCAGGAGGGACAGAGCATCCGGGAGATCGCCGGGGACCTGGGCCGGAGCCGGTCCGCCGTTTCCCGGCGGCTGAGGCGGACACGGGAACGGCTGAAACGGTACGCGGCGGACCGGGCGCGGCTGAGGCGGGAGCTGATGGGGGAGGAGCTGGACACGGAACGGCTGCTGGCGGACCTGCGGTGCTACGACCGGGCCCCCCGGCAGCGGCAGGTGCTGACCCTGTTTTTCGACGGGGAGCGGAATTATGAAATCGCCGTCGATCTGGGGCTCCGGCCCAGCCACGTGTCCCGGACTCGGAAGCGGGGCGCGGAAAAGCTGGAGGCCATGGGCGGGGACGGCGCGGAGCTGCAAAGCCGGGCAAAGCACGGGAAACGGGCCCTGCTCGGCGCGTGGCGGATCGAGAAACCCTGAGAGCCTGTTTAAAATCTCCCGGCACACCGTCTGAACCGGTCTTTTTCCGTCCAGCTGCGTCAAAAATGCTCGGAATACATCCAGTATTCCTGCGCTTTTTTCCTTGCCGGGCGAAAAATTCCCGGCCCATCCGGCGCACCGGGAGATATGAAACAGGCTCTGAGCCTTTCGTTTTTCAGATATGTGTACCCTTTTCTGCAACAGAACCGCCTTTGCACGGCATGGGTTAAGGAGGTATGTCAAATGAGTCTTTACAAAAATGAGATCGCCGTCAACGGCGTCCCCTGCGGGCTGGTCCTCCGGGAGGGGGACGGCTACACCGCCGTCTTTGAGCGGGAATTCGCCGGGCTGGAGGACATTGAGGGCATCGACTGGGCCGCGCCGGAGATTTCCGGAGACTGTGTCCTGCCCGCCGGATGCGGGTTCGAGGTGGAAGATATCGCCTATTCCCACGGGGAAAAGTGTTGGAGGGTCCGTCTGGCCCTGGGGAAGCGGTTCCTGGGCGACGTGGCCGGGTATCAGGCACAGATCGACGCTCTGGAGGAGCAGCAGAACCAGGCGGAACAGGCCCTGGACCTGCTCCGGGAGGAGCGGGACGCCCTCCAGGCACAGCTGGACAGCGTGGACCCGAACGCCGTCGGGGAATCCGAGCTGATGAACGCTTACGCAGAAGGGGTGAATCAGGATGCGTGAAATCAAAACGCTGGCCCTGGAGGCCATGCGGGCCAAGGGAACGGCGGACGCTGCGGAGCTGCGGGGCCGGGCGGCCGGACTGGACGGCACCGCTCTGATTGCGGAGGAAATCCGGATTCCCGCCTTTGACCGGTCGAAGGACTATTCCGGCTGGCCGGCGGGTGCGCCGGTGAGCGACGGCGGACAGGTCTGGACCCTCCTCCAGCCCCACAATGCCGCCCATTATTCCGGGCGTCCGGCGGAGCTGCGGGCCCTGTGGGGGCTGGCCCACACCAGGGACCCGGAGCGGGCCAGGGCGTTCGTGGCGCCGCTGGGCGCCAGCGGGCTGTACATGGCGGGGGAGTGCTGTGTTTTTGAGGGACGGGTGTTCCGCTGCCTGACGGACAACACCGCGTACAGTCCGGCGGAGCACGCACAGAGCTGGGAGGAGGTGGACTGAGTTGGAACATATTCATGGCTGGAAAGGAGCCTTCGCGGCCTTCGTGGGCGCGCTGACCGCTCTGTGGGGCTGGCTGGGCTGGCTGGTGGTGGGCTGGGTCTTCCTGATGGTGCTGGACTACCTCACCGGCTCCGCCGTGGCCTGCAAGGAGGGGATGTGGTCTTCCTCCAGGGCCCGGGAGGGCATCTGGCACAAGTGCGGCATGATTGTGGTGGTCATCGTGGCCGCAGGAGCAGACCTGCTGATTTCGGCGGTGCTCGGAAATCTGCCGCTGGTGGAGCTGCCCTTTGAATACGCAGGGCTCATCTGTCCGGTGGTGCTGGTGTGGTACATCGTCACCGAGCTGGGCAGCATTGCGGAAAATGCCGTCGATATGGGGGCCAGCGTGCCCAAATGGCTGCTGCGGCTGCTGGCGGCCGGGAAGGACGCGGTGGACGGCGCCGGAGATAAGCTGACGGGAGGGAAGGATGAGGAGCAATGACGGAATATCAGCTGAGGCAGAAGGTGGCGGACACCATCAACGCATGGGCAGGGGCCTCCAAGGGCAGCGCGAAGCACTTGGAGATTCTGAACATCTACAACAGCTACACGCCGCTGGCGCGGGGGTACAAGGTCCAGGTAACAGACGCGTACTGTGCCACTACTGTGAGCGCGGCCTATATCCGGGCCGGGATTGCCGCCTACACCGGCACCGAATGCGGGGTTCAGGAGTATGTGAAGGCCGCGCAGACGCGGGGTATCTGGGTGGAGAATGACGCCCACGTCCCCGGCCTGGGGGACGCCTGTGTGTATGACTGGGATGACAGCGGGAAAGGCGACTGCACCGGTTATGCGGACCATATTGGCATTGTGACCTCTGCCGGCATTGGGTCCTTTGTGGTGACCGAGGGCAACATGAGCGGCGGCAAGGTGGGCAAGCGGACCATGGCCGTCAACGGGCGGTACATCCGTGGGTTTATCTGCCCGGATTTCGCGGCGATTGCCAGGGAGCTGGGCGGAACGGAGGAGGATTTGACAGAGGAGCGGATTCGGGCGCTCGTGCGGGAAGAGCTCGCCGCCCTGGAGGCAGAACGGGCCAGACTGCCCGCCTCGGCCTGGGCGGCGGAGGCGCTGGAGGCGGCAAAGGACGCCGGGATCACCGACGGCTCCCGGCCCAGGAGCTGGGCCACAAGGGAGGAGGTCGCGGTGATGGTCAGGCGGGGGCAGGAATGCTGAAACTTGGTCTTGCATATGCTAGAAGGGCTGTGGTATAATAGACACAGCTGAGGAACGTGGTGAGGTATCCAAAGCGTTCACGCAAAAAAAGAACCCCGGAGAGGTAGCTGCTCTCCGGGGTTCCCTTTTGTGCTTACCTGCCCTTGCTGTGCCGGTCAAGCCACTTGCAGATGTAGTAGCTAATTACCCTGCTGCGACCGGCACGAAGAACGTGGTGAGGGGTTCCATCGCGCTCACCTCCTCTCTGTTGCCAGATTGGAGAAGGGCAGCACCTAAAAGTATACCAGTTTTCGACTATATAGGCAAGAGGACAGAAGAGGACGCCGTCAGGCGTCCTCTTTCTTTTGCTCTGTGGGGCTGTCAGCAGGGCCAGGAACGGCGTTGTCCCGCTCCATGGTTTCTGCTATCGCCCGATTGATAAAGCCGTTCACGGACTCGCTGCGGGCTTCGGCGTGGGATTTGATGATTTCCTTTCTGCCCTTTTTCACTTGTAAACGTATGTCATCATAGGCTTTTTTAGCATAATCATTTTTTATCTGCGCTGTTGTTTTCGTCTTTGGACGGGCCACTGTAAATCACCTCCATAGTGATTATATATTTTTTTAGAATCAATGTACATGTATAAAATGCACAATCAATGTACATGTATTTTATGCACAACGCCAATTGAAATACATGTACATGTATGTTATTATAATCATGTCAGGAGGGGAAACCCGAACGACAAATAAAAAGTCCCGGTGTTCAGACCACCGGGACAGAAAGGAGGCAAGTATGAAGTACTTCCACGGTACCTGGTTCTACCAGGGACAGGCTTACAAAAGCCTGAGCGCCGCGCTCAAGGCGGCATGGCCTAAGTAAAGGCCCATGGGGCCGGGGAAACCCGGCCCCACCTAAAACCAGCCTCCGGATACAGTATAGCACAGGTTCCGGGGGGAAATCAAGGAGGTTTTTCATGGAACAGCAAACACACAGAGAGCTGTTGGAACGGTTCCAGCGTCTGAGCCCCGAAAACAGGCATATTTTCCTTGACTTCATGCGGCTGCTTGTCAAGGAGCCTGACTTTCAGGCCGCAGTCCTGATGGAAACCCCTGCCGGGCAGGAATGTCCGGACTGGGAAACCACGAAACGCATTGTGTCCGAGTGGACAACTA
>JAAWCD010000009.1 GCA_022793095.1 Oscillospiraceae bacterium
CCTTGGCAAGGTGGCGCTCTACCAGATGAGCTACATCCGCATTGGTGCCTCCGGCCGGAATCGAACCAGCGACACGGGGATTTTCAGTCCCCTGCTCTACCCACTGAGCTACAGAGGCATATCAGGCGCAATCTGCGCCCAATGAAGACCGGCGGCGCGGAAGGGGCCTTTGCCTCATCCGACTGCGGGACCACTAACGTGGCTGCCGCCTCAGCAGATTTCTGGCGGCGCGGAAGGGACCTTTGCCTCATCCGACTGCGAGACCACTGATATGGCCACCATCCCGCAGATTTCTGGCGACGCGGAAGGGGCCTTTGCCTCATCCGACTGCGGGACCACTAACGTGGCTGCCGCCTCAGCAGATTTCTGGCGACGCGGAAGGGACTTGAACCCTCGACCTCCGGCGTGACAGGCCGGCGTTCTAACCAACTGAACTACCGCGCCAGATTTGCGGCCGCCTGACGGTCTTTTGGTGGGAACAACAGGGCTCGAACCTGTGACATCATGCTTGTAAGGCATGCGCTCTCCCAGCTGAGCTATGCTCCCGTGATCCTGTCTTCGCTCACCGTCTCTTGCCAAGCGACGGATGTTATTATACCGAAATTCTCCCCGCTTGTCAACCAGTTTCCCAAAATTTCTGAAAAATTTTTAAAGTGGCCGCCTGCCGCCGTTCAGAAGCGGTTGGTACGGCCTCGCGGACGGAGCGGGGGCAGGCCCCCGCTCCGTCCGGCTGTCCCGTCTGGTCCAGGCCACCTCAGGAAGAGGCCAGCAGCCCTTCCAGCTCCGCCTTCGTAAAGCGGTACACCGCGTCACAAAACTGACAGGTCAGCTCCGCGCTGCCCTGCTCCTCAATCAGAGACGCCAGCTCTTCCCGGCCCATGCTGATCAGCGCCCGCTCCACCCGGTCCCGGCTGCAATAGCAGCGGTACTCCACCGGCTCGGCGGACAGCACCTCCAGCGCAAAGGCGTTCAGCACCGTCTTCAGCACGTCCAGGGCGGTCATGCCGCTCTGTAAAAGCCCGGTCACCGCCCCGGCGGACCGGACGCCTTCCTCCACCCGGCCGATGGTGCCCTCGTCCGCGCCGGGCAGCAGCTGAATGAGATAGCCCCCCGCGGTCTTCACGCTCAGGTCCGTGTCCACCAGAACACCCAGGGCGCAGGCCGTGGGGATTTGCTCGCTCTCCGCAAAGTAGGCCGTCACATCCTCGGCGATTTCGCCGCTGATGAGGGGGATGCTGCCCACATAGGGGTCCTTCATCCCCAAATCCTTGATGACGGTGATGGTGCCCTCCTTGCCCACAGCCCGGCCTACGTCCAGCTTGGCCGGGCCCTTCAGGGGCAGCTCCACATAGGGGTCCTGTAGGTAGCCCCGCGCATTGCCCTGGGCGTCGCTGACGCAGGTGATGCTGCCCAGCGGGCCGCCGCCCCTGATTTGCAGGGTGATGGAGTGGTCCGCCCCCTTGAGCTGGTTGCCCATGATGGACGCGGCCATCAGCGTCCGGCCCAGAGCGGCCGTGGCCACCGGCAGGGTCTTATGAATCTCGTGGGCCCGCTGGACCATGGCCGTGCCGGTGATGGCCGAGGCCATGACGCCGCCGTCCTTTGTTATGACTCGAATGATTTCATCTGCCATTTTGGATCTTTCCTCGCTGCAATAAAAAGTCGTTCCTCCCCAGGCCTGGGGGAACGCAGTTTCCGGTCGCCGTACACCTGGACCTTCCAGAAGCCAGCCGCCCGGAGAAATTCCGCCAGCTCCTCCGGCTCGTAGGCGTATTCCTCGTGCTCCTCCCGCTCCCGCCGCCAGAGGCCGTTTTCCTCCAGGCAGAAAAGGTCGAACCCGTAGGAGCAGATCCGGCGCTTCCGGGAGTACTCCGCCCGCCAGATACAGCACACGTCCTCCGCCTCGTCCATGTACATCTGTCCGTCCAGCCCCCGGAGCTTGTCCGGCGAGTTGATGTCAAAGAGAAACAGGCCGCCGGGCATCAGAAACAGGTGGACCCGCTCAAAGGCGCGCCGCAGAGCGGCGGGACGGGTCACATAGTTGACGCTGTCCAGGGCGCACACACAGGCGTCTATAGTGCCGTAGAGGTCCAGCCGCTCCATGGACTGGTGGAGGAAGATGGGCCGGTTGTCCGGCAGGCCCGCCGCCTTTTCCGCCGCCTCCGCCAGCATTTCCTCCGACTGGTCCACCCCGATCATCTCATAGCCCCGCCCGGCCAGCAGACAGGTCAGGGTGCCCGTGCCGCAGGCCAGGTCCAGCACCGTGTGAATGGGCCGGTTGGCACGGGCGAAGTGCTTCTCGCAGTAGTCCGCCCACGCGCTGTAGTCCACATCGCCGGTCAGCTCGTCGTAGTACTGGGCCAGACTCTCGTAGCTGCTCACGCGGTCCCCTCTTGGGCCTCCGCCGCGGCATGGCGCCGGGCGAACACATCCTGATACCCGTCGGCGCCGTAGTGCAGGGCCCGGTTGACCCGGCTGATGGTGGCGCTGCTGGCGCCGGTCTTGTCCAGAATGTCATTGTAGATCATGCCTTCATCCAGCAATACCGCCACATCAAAGCGCTGCTCCATGGCCCGCAGCTCCGCCACCGTACACAAATCCTGAAAGAAGCGGAAACATTCGTCCAGGTCCTTCAGCTGCAAAATGGTTTCGTACAGGCCCATGCTGGGCGCTTTTTCGGGGGTCTTTGACATAATAGAATTCCTCCTTCACAAAAGCGCCCGGACCGGCCCCGTTTCACCGCGGCGCGGCGGCCAGCGCCGCCCAGGAGCGCTTCATGACACATGCTGGCAATCTGATTCTAATCTTACCATGTTAAAGCGCAAAAGTAAACACCTTCTTCTCAGGCCGGGCCGGGATTTTCTGCGGGAAATACTGTTTTTCACAATTCGCCAATCTGCTCTTGACGGCTGGAACGAGTTGTGCTATACTGAGCTACGTTGATTTCTGTGCTGATGTGGCTCAATGGCAGAGCAGTTCACTCGTAATGAACAGGTTGTCGGTTCGATTCCGACCATCAGCTCCAATGCGGCCTCCGCTCCGGAGGTCTCTTTTGCCGGTGTGATGGAATTGGTAGACGTAGTGGACTCAAAATCCACCGCTGGCGACAGCGTGCCGGTTCGAGTCCGGCCACCGGCACCAACTCAAAAATTCCCACCACTGTTTCGGTTCCGGCTTCGCCGGAACCGGCGCTCTGGTGGGAATTTTTCGCGTTCCGCCGCGATTCGCTGCGTGCCGGATGGGCCGGGGGATTTTAAACCGGCGCTATGGGAATCGCGGGACGCCGGGGTGCAGATAGCCTCCGGTGTCCCGCTTTTTTATTTTTTGAAGTTTAGAGATGTATCCTCACATTGGCTGAAGCCATAAGGCTCCATTTTCCATATCATGTTATACTTGACCTCATTTTTCCCAGCCATTCATTAAAACGCCTCATGTAGAACCTCCTGCTGTAATCTCCGAACGGAAAGATCGATATATTCCTTGGCCTCGTCAATACCAATATAACGGCGGCCAAGAATCTTTGCAGCAAGACCGGTCGTTGAACTTCCGCAAAATGGGTCCAGCACCAAATCCCTGGGATTCGTAGACGCCTCGATCATTCGTTTAAGGAGGTACAAAGGCTTTTGCGTAGGGTGCTTGCCGTGTTCCTTCTCTTTTTGGGGAGTAAGTGTTCCGGTCCACACATCCTTCATCTGCTTACCGCCATTTTGCTGTTTCATTAATTGATAGTTGAATAAGTGCTTGGCTTTTTTATCGTTCTTTCGTGCCCAGAGAATGGTTTCCGTACTGTGCGTAAAGCATCTACAGGCAAGATTCGGAGGGGGATTCGTTTTTTGCCAAGTGATATTATTGATTATCTGAAAGCCTTCCTGCTCCAGAGCCATTCCAATACTGTAAATGTTGTGAAGGGTTCCGCTAATCCATATAGTTCCATTTGGAGCGAGAATGCCTCTGCAAAGCCGTATCCATCTTCTGTTAAACCTGTGCTTTCCGGCAACAGAGGATACCTTGTCCCAATTTCCCTTATTGACAGAAACCATCTGTCCAGCATGACAGGTTATTCCATCATTACTCAAAAAATAGGGGGGGTCGGCAAAAATCATAGCCGCGGATGCAGGAGCAATTTTTTTGAGAACGGAAAAAGTGTCCCCCAAAAAGAGCATCTCATGTTCCGTACAATAATATGGAGAAAGACGGCCTTTGATCAGTTCCCGCATAAAATCGCGCTTCCTTAATAATTCGTAATGATAACTTCTTTGCCGGATCGTTTTGCCGCATCCCTGTTGATGGCTCTTCTCACGCCGACTTCTTCAATGGTGAAGCCCATATAAAGTTCATGAACAAGGGGAACATTATGGTTGCTTAACATGACGTTTGTCCCTTGTGCAGCAAGTTTCCTATAGAGCGCGGCTAATCTCTTGTGGTCTTCAAGGGAGAAACCCTCTTTCGTATAGTCAGTAAAGTTTGCGGTTTCATTTACCGGCACATAGGGAGAATCAAAATACACAAAATCTCCAGGGGCCACATCCATGCAGGCGTCCTCAAAATCACCTTGGCGAATTTCTATGTTCTTGCTTCGCAGGTATAAACCGATATTTCTTAGGTTCGCGGCATCGATAGAGACACCGCCAGCCTTATTGTTATAAGGAACATTAAACAGCCCCTTGGAATTGACTCTATAAAGGCCATTGAAGCAGTGCTTATTAATCCAAATCATAAGTGCGGCACATTCTGCGTCTAACTCATGCGCTTTGATTTTTGCGTTGTATGCTTCACGTATTGCCAAATAACGGGTGGTGTCACACGGATCTGCATCAAGGACATTTACCGCGTTAATTACAGCTTCCGCGTCGATCTTTAACTGCCGGTAGACATTCAGCAGCTGCTCATTGGTATCGTTAATGATAGCCAACTCTGGTTGTACATCAAGCAGAAGCGCACCGCCGCCGATGAATGGCTCATAATACCGTTCGTAAGCTGCGGGCATTCGGGATTTGAGCCTGTCAAGCAGCTGCTTTTTCCCTCCTGCCCACTTCACAAACGGTCCTGTCTTAAAATCCATTATGGAGGCCCTCCTGATTCCCAAATGGGTTCATAGTATAAGCGCCTATCTCAAACTGATTCGCACGCATCTTGCCTGCATATGTTCCGCCATGCTTCACCAAAATCCCCTTCGGTTCTCTGCCAAGGGATCACCGCTGCTGATCCATGTTGCGAATGTCATAAACAAATTGTTTCTGAAAATAGAAGGCATGATTCTTATTCGAGACATATCGCCCGTACACTTCCGAGTAAATTGGATGATAGGTTCCACTGCTGTCGCGGGCATCTTTGCTCCTCACTTGGATGTGCGTTCCATTGGATGTATGGATAAAACCGTCGGGGCTGTGTTCAATATGATATCTGAGCTGCTCACAGATCGAATAATAATCTGCACGCCAGATCTCCCGCAGCGAAGAAAATCGGGGAAGAGACAAATCGATGTGGATGCTGGGTAAAAACATCCAGTCTTCTGGCCGTCCGTCTTTGCATACCGGAACATAGAGGATATTGCTGATTTTTTCGTATAAGTGCGTTTGCTCAAACGGCCTTTGCTCGATCAGTTCATCAATAATACTGCTAATCTGCGTAATAAAAACGGTTTCTTTCGGATTGCCAGCGGCATCGCATTTATTTGTTTTAAGTTCACCATCATCAAAATCCAGATTTGAACTGGAAAGGTGCATTCCAAGCGATAACTCAAGCAGTTGGCCGGTTCTCCCTTTGTTGGTGATGATCATATTCATATCTTCGGGCGGAAACAGCTCGCCAAATCTTCTGCCCGCGAGTTTGTTAAAACGGCTGCATGCCTCTTCGAGTCTCATTTTTTCCTCCTAATCTGCGGGCGGGTGACGGCACGCGAACGCGGGGCTCCGCCCCCTTTCACACGCTCCCCCGCGCAAAGCCCTGGCCGTTTTGGCACCCTATTTTAAATTCCCGCTTTTTCGACAAACTGAGCGGCACTCACGTTTCGTGAGTGCCGCTGTTCAATGATTTGGGCTGGTTTCCGGAGATCAATACATGCCGCCCATGCCCATGTCGCCGCCGCCGGGCGCGGCAGGAGCGGGAGGCTGGGGCTTATCCGCCACCAGGGATTCCGTGGTCAGCAGCACGCTGGCGATAGAAGCCGCGTTCTCCAGCGCGGAACGGGTCACCTTGGTCGGATCCACGATGCCCGCAGCCAGCATGTCGCAGTACTCCTCCTTGTAGGCGTCGAAGCCGTAGCCGGTCTTTCCGGCCTCCTTGATCTTCTCCAGCACCACGGAGCCGTCCACGCCCGCGTTGGCCGCAATCTGCTTGGCGGGCTCGGTCAGCGCCTTGGCCACAATCTGCACGCCGGTCTTCTCGTCGCCCTCGGCTTCGCCCAGCAGGGCCTCCACCGCGGGAATGGCGTTGATATAGGCAGTGCCGCCGCCGGCCACGATGCCTTCCTCCACAGCCGCGCGGGTGGCGTTCAGAGCGTCCTCGATGCGGAGCTTCTTCTCCTTCATCTCGGTCTCGGTGGCAGCGCCCACCTTCACCACAGCCACGCCGCCAGCCAGCTTGGCCAGCCGCTCCTGATACTTCTCCTTGTCGTACTCGGAGGTGGTGGTCTCAATCAGAGAGCGAATCTGAGCCACACGGGCCTGGATGGCCGCGGAGTCGCCAGCGCCCTCGATGATGGTGGTGGTATCCTTGGTGATCTTCACCTGACGGGCACGGCCCAGCTGCTCCAGAGAGGTGTCCCGCAGCTCGTAGCCCATATCGGAGGAAATGACGGTGCCGCCCGTGAGAATGGCGATGTCCTGGAGCATCTCCTTGCGGCGGTCGCCGAAGCCGGGCGCCTTGACGCACACCACGTTCAGCGTGCCGCGGAGCTTGTTGACAATCAGGGTGGACAGGGCGTCGCCCTCCACGTCCTCAGCAATGATAACCAGCTTCTTGCCAGTCTGAATTACGGCCTCCAGCAGAGACAGAATCTCCTGAATGTTGGAAACCTTCTTGTCGGTAATCAGCAGCAGGGCGTCGTCCAGCACGGCCTCCATCTTCTCGGTATCCGTGACCATATAGGGAGTCACATAACCCCGGTCAAACTGCATGCCTTCCACAACCTCGGAATAGGTCTCGGCGGTCTTGGATTCCTCCACGGTGATCACGCCGTCGTGGGAAACCTTCTCCATGGCCTCAGCGATGAGCTGGCCGATGGTGTCGTCGCTGGAGGAAATCGCGCCGACACGGGCGATATCAGCCGTGCCGGAGACCGGCTTGGAGTGCTCCTTGATGGCCTCGATGGCGGCGGCCGTGGCCTTGGCGATGCCCTTCTTCATCACCATGGGATTCGCGCCCGCGGCCAGGTTCTTCAGGCCTTCACGGATGATGGCCTGAGCCAGCAGGGTGGCGGTGGTGGTGCCGTCGCCCGCCACGTCGTTGGTCTTGGTGGAGACCTCCTTCACCAGCTGCGCGCCCATGTTCTCAAAGGGGTCGTCCAGCTCGATTTCCTTGGCGATGGTCACGCCGTCGTTGGTGATGAGGGGAGAGCCGAATTTCTTGTCCAGAACCACGTTCCGGCCCTTGGGGCCCATGGTGATCTTGACGGTATCAGCCAGCTGGTTGACGCCGCGCTCCAGCGCGTGACGGGCGTCCTCGCCGTAGCAAATAATCTTAGCCATAATGAAAAACCTCCAATATTTTGAGCAGTCACAATGTTAGCAGTTTAAAGTTCTTTTGCTTCTTAAGCACCGCCTTTGGCGGTGTTTAAGCGGATTCCGGCATACTGCCGGAATCCGTCGCCTGCGGGCGGGCGGCTGCACGCGAAAGCGGGGGCTTCTGATTTAAGGTGGCTTCGCCCGAAATCATCCAACTTGCCACTGGCAAGTTGGACCCCCTTTCACACTATCCCCCCGCTCAAAGACCTAAAGTCTTCTGCGTTTTTTAGGGATAGCCGCTTAAAGTTCTTTTGCTTCTTTTCTTTCAAGAAAAGAAGAGCGTTACTCGACCACCGCGAGGATGTCGCCCTGACGCACGATGGTCAGCTCCTCGCCGTCAATCTTGACCTCGGTGCCGGAATACTTGCTGGTGATGACCTTGTCGCCTACCTTCACGGTCATGACGACGTCCTTGCCGTCCACCACTCCGCCAGGACCCACAGCCAGAACCTCGGCCACCTCCGGCTTCTCCTTGGACGCGCCGGTCAGAATGATGCCGCCCTTCGTGGTCTCCTCCGCTTCCACCAGCTTGATGATGACGCGGTCAGCAAGGGGTTTGAGTTTCATAAAGATTGCCTCCTTAAAATCTATGTGTATTTTTTTGTAAACCGGTTGAGCTTCTGTTAGCACTCATTTCTGTTGAGTGCTAACCACGTGATAGATAATACCTCGAACCGCACAAAAAATCAACCCCCTTTTTGAAAAAAAGAGGGCTGATTTTTTAAAAATTCACGTTTCGTTCACAAACCAGCCCGGGGAGTGCTAAACCGAGGGCTCGTAACTGAGCCCGGCGGGGTAGAAAAACCACACCTTGCGCTGGTCCAGGCGGACGGTGAAGGCCCGGTCCCGCATGACCTCGCCGTCCACGACAGCCACCAGCTCCTGGCTGCTGGAGAAGGAAATCTGCCCGCCGTGGTAATCGGAAATCAAATCGGGATACTTTTTATACTGGCCGGAAGCGTACTTGCTGACAAACCGGAAAAAGGTGAACCGGCTGACCTTGGGAACCACCAGCACGTCCAGCACGCCGTCGTCCGGCATGGCCTCGCCCACAGGCATGAAGCCGCCGCCGTAATAGCGGCCGTTGCAGACGCAGAGAATCACCGTTTCGCCCGCCCGGGTCTGGCCGCCCAGGGTGATGCTCATGGGCTGGGAGAGCCGCTTGAACAGGACATTGACCACCAGCGCGAGAAGGTAGGCTCCGATGCCGGAGACCAGGGGAAGGCGCTTGTATTTGTGAACGTCAGCGGCAATGCGGGCGTCCACCCCGGCGCAGATGGTGCCGATGCCGAGCCTGCCGTTGCAGTTCATCACGTCAAAGAGGGCCTGGGGGCCGCTGGAGAGCGCCCGCAAATCGGAGAAGCGGCGCTTGGCGTCCGGGCCGAAAATCTTGAGGAAGTCATTGCCCGTGCCCTTGGAGACGTTGGTGACCGCCACATGGTCATGGCCCGCCGCGCCGTTGACCACCTCGTTCAGGGTGCCGTCGCCCCCGCAGGCGTAGACCCGGAGCGGAATTCCCTGTGCGGCTGCCTCCTCGGTGATGCGCTGGGCGTCGCCGGACTGGCGGGTGTAGAAAATCTCCGCGTCCAGGTCCAGGGCCTCAATCTGGCGGACCAGCAAATCCGTGCTGCCGGACTTGCCCGCGCTGGGGTTGATGATGAATAAGTGGCGCACGATTTCGTCACCTCTCTTTGAATGTGGGCGGGAAAGCCAGGAGAATGGGAAACAAGCGTCAACAAGTGTTAACAAGTGTTAACAAAGCTCAACAATGTTGAACAATGTTCAACATTGTTAACTGTAACTGGTACTGTCAATGTCACTGCTACTGTCTCTGTGAATGGAACTGGAGCGCCTGGCTGAGGCCCCCTGACCGTGCATCTTGTGGAAAACCCGGTGGAAAACCTGAGAAGCTGTGGAAAAGTCTGTGGAAACGTCCGCTCACGTTCCATATTGAAACAGGTCGCACTTGAGCATCCCGTTATACAGCTTCCGCTTTTTATCCGCCTGCCTGCCGAAGGTCCGCTCGAACTCCGTGTGCGAGGAAAGCACGCTCACCTTCCAGCCAGGGGGAAGGGCCTTCACCGCCCGGCCAAAGCCCCGGTACAGCTCCTCCGCCTCCTGGTGCTCCATCAGCCGCTCGCCGTAGGGCGGATTGGTCACCACCCGCCCGTAAAGGTCCGCCCGGTGGAAGGTCATGGCGTCGGACACCTCAAAGCGGACCAGATCGTCCACCTCCGCCAGCTCCGCGTTGTGCCGGGCCAGCTCCACCGCCTTGGGGTCAATATCTCCGCCCCAAAGGTCGTAGACGCCGCTGAATTCCCGGTCCATGGCCTCGTCCGCCGCGGCCATCCAGAACCGGGAGGGAAGATTCTTCCACTTCTGAGCCGCAAAGCTCCGGTTCAGCCCTGGAGCCCGGTTTCTGGCAATCAGCGCCGCCTCAATGACAATCGTGCCCGACCCGCAGAAGGGGTCGCAGAAGGGGTCACGGCCCCGATAGCGGGAGAGCTGGACCATGGCGGCGGCCAGGGTCTCCCGCACAGGCGCGTCTACGCCCGCCGCCCGATAGCCCCGCTTGTACAGCCCCGGCCCGCTGGTGTCCAGATAGAGATGGGCCAGGTCCTTCCGGAGGACAAACTGAATCTGATACCGGGCGCCGCTCTCCGGCAGCCGCTCCAGGCCGTAGGCCTGCCCCAGCCGGGCCGCGGCGGCCTTTTTTATCATGGCCTGACAGGCAGGCACCGAATGAAGCTGAGAATCCAGACTGTGGCCCTTGACCGGGAATTCGCCCTCCTTGGGGATAAAGTTCTCCCAGGGCAGCGCTCTGGTCCCCTCAAAAAGCGCGTCAAAGGTGTCCGCGGGGAACCGGCCCAGATCAATCAGCACCCGCTCGCCGCAGCGCAGATTCAGATTCAGCCGGGGGATATCTATCCAGCCCCCTGTGCAGTGGACCCGGCCGTTTTCCGCCTGGATATTGCTGAGGTTCAGCCGCTTCAGCTCGTCCGCTACCAGCCGCTCCAGGCCGAACAGACAGGGAATTGTGAATTGTAACGGTTTCATAGGACCTCCAGATTCTTCAGCATGATTGAGCCAAGGCATGGGGGAACAAGCCCCGCCGCCGGAGGGCGGTACGCCCTTGCGGACTGCCGCGGTACGCCAGTTTGAAGTTCTTTTGCTTCTTTTCTTTCAAGAAAAGAAGCCGGAGTACAGGGGAATGCCCCGCCGCCGGAGGGCAGTACGCCCTTGCGGACTGCCGCAGTACGCCAGTTTGAAGTTCTTTTGCTTCTTTTCTTTCAAGAAAAGAAGTCAGTGTATACGCCGGAAATTCCTTGGCCGAACAGCGCCGCCTGCTCCGCTCTATCGTTGACCGTGTGAACATACAGGGGCACCCCCGCGGCCAGCAGCGCTTCCACATAGCCGTCCCTGGCCGCGAGCTCCGCCGGGAAGGCCAGAGCAGCCAGCGGATGGGTTTGGGCAAACTCCGCCAGCGCCGCTGTATCTACCTTTTCCAGCCACGTCATCTGATACACGGTCAAAATTTGGGCAAAGCCCAGCGCCGCCACCGGATCATACTCCTCCATATGATAAATCTGGATCACAAACCGGTCCCTCAACGCCGGATACCGCTCCGCGATCAGCGCCGCGCCCGCCAGATTGTTCTCCTTGATATCCGTCACGACGACCGCGCCAGGCCGGGCCTCCAACCACTCCGCCACCGTGTCCAGCGTCATGGAGGTGTACCCGTAGGTGCTGCCCCGGACCGCCTCGAACGCTTCCATGGTCACAGGCTGGAGCCAGGAATAGTACCGGTCCCAGTCGTGGACACAGACCAGATCCCCGTCCTCCGTCCAGCAGAAATCCAGCTCCATCACCCGGTATCCCAACCCATAGGACAGCTCCAGCGCCTCCAGGCTGTTGCTGCCCAATCCGCCGGAGGGCGTGATTCCGCCCGCGTGCAGAATATACCGGGCTTCCGCCACCGCCGCCCCGCCCGCGGGCTGGGCCTGGGCCTGAGGCACAACCGGCAGGGACAGAAGCAGCGCCAGCATTACGGCAAGTTGTGCGGTCATTCGTGGTTCCTCCCCTGGTTTCGTTGCTTTTCAGTATATCGGATTTACGGCCATGTGTAAACCCCTTTCCGGTTTCCGGCCTTTTTTTCCTGTTTTTGAGCGTCTTCGTCCTTTTCGGCCATTCTGATCCGCCGCGTTGCTCCGGCGTCCGCCGGACGGGGCCGGGCAGGCTCAGAAGCTGTACCAATAGCCTCAGTGCGCGTCCCTGCGGCCAAAATGGCCGTTGGCATCGTTAAAAAAGCTTGAAATACATCCAGTATTCCTGCGCTTTTTTGCCTTGCCAACCACGATTTTGGCTCGCAAATCCACGCACTTCGCCTAAGAGCCTGTTTAAAATCTCCCGGCACACCGTCTGAATCAGTCTTTTTCCGTCCAGCTGCGTCAAAAATGCTCGGAATACATCCAGTATTCCTGCGCTTTTTTCCTTGCCGGGCGAAAAATTCCCGGCCCATCCGGCG
>JAAWCD010000111.1 GCA_022793095.1 Oscillospiraceae bacterium
CCTCTTTCATTTGATCATTATATAAAAACAGGCGCTGGCATTTGGTCTTTGGACCACAGCCAGCGCCTGGTAAACTCAGTGCCCTTTTTGGTGAAGTATCTTTGAAGGGGACATGTTCGGAATTTATTATTTATCCTAAAATATTCTGAAACAGTAAACGGCAGAGCGTTCGATTATAATACTCTGCCGCATCAGTTTCTTGTTCCTCCTTAAATTGATCAGATGTCCGCCCTTATTTCTGCTGTCTATTATACATAATAAGAACTCATATAGCCATGGCTATATGAGTTCTTGGTCGTGGTGGAGATAAGCGGGATCGAACCGCTGACCTCTTGAATGCCATTCAAGCGCTCTCCCAGCTGAGCTATACCCCCACGTATCTAAACCTGCTAAATCCAGCAAATTCAGAATAAGGATTCAATTGTGTTCCACTTCTCAATTTTGTGCTTTGCCTTTTGAAGAAGTCCGGCGAACAATGATTATTATATCATGCAAACGTAAAAAGTCAATAGCTTTTTTCAAAAAAATCAAAAACTTTTTCCCCCCAACATCTGAAGCACGTTTTGAGCAAACAGCGCCTCCTGTTCAGCTGTACTCAACCCAGCCTCCTTTTGCAGCTGCCCTATGAACCTCGAAAAGTCCGGCGTCCGGCATTGGCTGGGGTACAGGGTCAATGGAAAGTCACTGCCATAGATCAGCCGCTCCACACCCACAAGGCTGATGACTGCCTTCACACTACGCAGGTCGTAAAGCAGCGGGTTGGCCGCCAAGTCATAATACACATGCCCTTCCAGTTTCCTCCGGATTCTGGGATTCAGCTCGTAAAAGGGCAGACCGCCCCCCAGATGCGCCAGCTGCACAGTGAGCCCAGGCCGCTGCCCCAGCAGCTCCACCAGCGGTTCCAGTGGTGTGGTATCCCGTCCGGGATAGGGGCGGCCCACCGGTTCGCCGCAGTGAATGCACACCGGAAGCTTCCGTTCCTCCGCACAGTCCAGCACGTCCCGGAACCGCCCATCCTCAAAAGAATAACCATTTCCGCCAGGGCCCAGTTCTCCCACACCGGCAAAGCCCAAGGCCGCACACCGCTGAACCTCCGCCACTGCCCGCTCACCATAAACCGGGTTGACCGCCGCAAAGGCCAGCAGCCGCCCCGGATGGTCCGCCATGGCCTGAGCCATAAAGTCGTTGTGCAGGGAAATCAATCCCGGATCGTTCCAATACCAGCCCTGCATAATCAGACCGGTTACACCGGCCTCGTCCGCCGCCGCCAGCGCCTCCTCCGGCGTGCACCAAGCTTCCCCGGCCCCCCGGCCGTTGGCGGGCTTTCTGGTCAGCGCGCCAAACCAGGGGTCTAGTTGGGCGTACCGGTCCCAATTTTGATAGATCTCCTGGGGAAACAGATGCACATGGGCGTCCCAAATCGGTTTCATTCCCGCAATTCCCTCCCGGCGGTTCCTTAACGCTGCTGTCCTGAGTTTAACACAATCCGGCTCCCCTGGAAAGCCCATTTTTACGTGTTCCGGTTGAAATTTCCCGCCGTTTTCTTTATACTATGTGTATATTGCGAAACTCCCATTCCTGTTCTCAAAACCGGCATGCCCTGCGCGGCAGGGAAGGAGACGATTATGGAACTCAAGCAGCTGCAATACTTTCTGGCTGTGGCGGAGCATCTGAACTTCAGCCGGGCCGCCGAAGCCCTTTACATTTCTCAGCCCGCCCTGAGCTATCAGATCGCGGAGCTGGAGCGGGAGCTTGGCACAGAGCTCTTTCTCCGGGATCGCAGAAAGGTCTATCTCACCACCGCCGGGGCGGGGCTCATCAAGCCGGCCCAGGAGGCGTTGGAGGCATCCAACCGCCTGCTCCAGCTGGCCCAAAACAAGTTTCCCGTTCAGGAGGAAACCGCGGCGGAGCTCCGCATCGGCTTTGACAGCACAGAGGACCACTTTGAGGCCACTGGCGTCACTGAGCAGATCGCCCGGCTGGGGCTGGCCTGTCCGGAGCTTCAGCTGGAGATGACGCGGGCGCCCTTCCCAGAATGTGCAGACCAGGTGATTTACGGCGATATGGATGTGGCCTTTCTGATTCTGCGGCACAAGGAACATCTTCCCCCGGATCTGACCTGCAAAACCGTGTACCGGAGCCGCATTGTCATGGTCGTCCGGGCGGACTGCCCTGCTCAAACCTGCATGGAGGCTGTGGAATCTCAGGAACTGATTCTGGTGGGGGAGAAGCCCAGGGGCAATTCCCGCATTTTGAAGGTGCTGGAAAACATGAAGCTGGATCCCAACATCAGGCGGGTGGACTCCATGCCGGCCGGCTTCACCTACGCCCAGATGGGCAAAGGCATCATGCTGCTGTCCGAGATCTACTTCCAGCAGCACAGATATCCAGGGCTGAAGGCCATCCAAATCCCGGACGAGGCGGCGGTCATCACCCATGTGGCGGTCTGGAACAGAAATAACCGGAACCCGATGGTTCAAAAGCTTCTGGACCGGTTCGATTAGTTCTCTTCCTCGCTGTCGGGCACATTGCCATTAAGCTGGTTCTGCCGCCAACCTGCCAAAGGAGCACAGTTTGAAGTTCTTTTGCTTCTTTTCTTTCAAGAAAAGAAGGACAAGTGCCCACTTTAAGAAATCCTTAACTATTTTTTCCGGCCGATTTAAAAAGGCCGTGTTATGCTCAGACGGTATCACAGGAGGGAATACCATGTACAATATACTCATCTGCGACGATGACCACGACATCGTTTCGGCGCTGGAAATTTATCTGACCGGCGAGGGATACCACACCCTCGCCGCCTACAACGGCCAGGAGGCGGTGGAGCTGGCTGCCAAAAACGAGGTGCATCTCATTCTGCTGGATGTGATGATGCCTGTGCTGGACGGCATCCGGGCCACGGTGAAGCTCCGGGAGACCACCAATGTCCCCATTATTCTGCTCACCGCCAAAAGCGAGGATACGGACAAAATTCTGGGCCTCAACATCGGCGCGGACGATTACATCACCAAACCCTTCAACCCCCTGGAGGTTATGGCGCGGGTGAAGAGCCAGCTCCGGCGCTACACCACCCTGGGCGGTAAGGAAACCAAAAAGGGCCTGCTTACGGTGGGCGGTCTGTCCATGGATGACGGAGCCAAGTCGGTGACTGTGGACGGAGATTCCGTCAATCTGACGCCTCTTGAGTACAACATACTAAAGCTGCTCCTTGCCCATCCCGGACAGGTGTTTTCCTCCGCCCAGATTTACGAGCAGGTGTGGAACGACCCGGCCTATGGCTCGGAAAACACGGTGGCTGTCCATATCCGGCACCTGCGGGAGAAAATTGAGATTGATCCGGCCAATCCCCGGTATCTGAAGGTCGTCTGGGGCCTGGGCTATAAGCTGGAAAAAACGTAGTTCTTTTTCTTGAACGATTGAACGGCGCTTGATTTTTCGCGGAAAAATCTTAGCGGCGTCCACGCCCTTCAGGGTGAAAAGAACCCAAAAGAACTTCAAGCGACGGTTTCAGGGTGGATTTCTGGTAAAATCAGTTTAACGTTCTTTTGCTTCTTTTCTTTCAAGAAAAGAGGAGAAAGGGGAGGCGATCAAGTGAAACGACGGGTGATAAATCGTCCGCTTCGGACCGTGCTGGTGGCGGCGCTGTTGGTCACGGGCGTGATGTCCTACTGGTCCGGTACGCTGATTCTGTCCGTCTGGGACGATTTGTGGATCACCTCCACCTACCAGGACAGCTACCGCAGTATGTCCCTCCTGGAGCATCGCCGTTACCAACTGGAAAGCATTCTCCAGCTGGAACGGCAGGCGGCGTTGAACGGTCCCCTGACCTACAGCCAGAACCGGAGTCTGGAGAATATGAAGGAGTGGATGGAACCGGAAAACACCAATTTCCGATTTCAGGTCCACGACTCCGAGGGAAATCTTCTCATGGACAATCTGGAAGGCGCGCCCCTGGAGACCGCCCTCGTCCGCCCCTATATCTACGACTTCAGTCTGAATCCGAAGATTTCTTATGAACAGGATGACTCGAACACGTTTTATGCAGGCAGCGTTCCTTATGAGGTCCTTTATCTGTCCACAAAGGACGGCGTTCAGATTTTCGACCCCAGATATATGTCCGCGGAAGAGCTGTCCGGCGCCAACGCCTACGGCTGGTTCTGGTGGCAAACAAATCCCGACGCGTATGATGACGAATATCCGCTGCCGGGCCTGTGGGAATATGACCGCTCCAAGGACCTCCGGGAGGCGGACCGCCTGTACGGCACCATTGAATACGGTCTGCCCCACACCCTGGCGGCAGACGATGAATTTTCCGTTGCCGCCGAAAACTACACCAATTTGATCAATACAGCCTGGGCGCTGCTGCCGGTGTTCGGCGTGACCGCAGTGGTTTTCGCGGCGCTGTTCGCCGCGCTGATGCGGTCTGCGGGCTATCACGATGCGCTGAGCCCGGTCGCCGTCCGTACCCGGGACCGCTGGTGGTATGAGCTTTACCTGTCCGCCAGTCTGGCCGTTCTGACCCTGGCCCTCAGCCTGGGCGACAGCATTACCACCTCCCTCAGCTTCACCGGCCAGTTCCCTCTGGCCGCGGTCCTCTCCATCGGGGCCTTCTCCCTGTTTGTGGCCTGGATGGTCTATCTGACGGCGGAAACCGCCGCCATTCGCCTGCGGGCTCACATCTTCTGGCAGACCACCATGCTGCTGTGGCTGTGGAAGCGGGGGCTGCGGATTGTGCTGGCGCTTTTGCGCCCGGCCGGCGGCCTGCTTTCTTCCCTCTGGAAGGCGGTGCTTCAAATTCCTATGTTCTGGAGAGTAATCGCGCTGTTCCTGCTGCATTTTCTGGCGACCGGACTGCTCCACCAAGACGCGCTGCTCACCCTGCTGTATCAGGGGATGGTATTGCTCCTGCTCTGCGTATGGGTCCGCCAGTGGCGGGCCATCCGGGAAGCCGCGGGCCAGATCGCCACAGGGAAGGTGGACTGCCAAATCAACACCAAACATATGTTCCCCGACCTGCGGGAGCACGCCGAGCAGCTCAACGGCCTGTCCGACGGCCTGACCCACGCGGTCAACGAGCGGATGAAGAGCGAGCATTTTAAATCGGAGCTCATCACCAACGTGTCCCATGACCTGAAAACGCCTCTGACCTCCATCATCAACTATGTGGACCTCCTCAAGCAGACGGACATTCAGGACCCCCGCGCCCTGGAGTATATCGAGGTGCTGGACCGGAAGAGCCAGCGGCTGAAGAAGCTGACGGAGGATCTGGTGGAGGCGTCCAAGGCGTCCACGGGGAACCTGGCGGTGAACCGGGAGCGGCTGAACGTAGGCCAGCTGGCGGACCAGGCCCTGGCCGAGTACGGCGACCGGCTGGCGGCGTCCAATCTGATGCCAGTGCTGACCCTGCCGGAGGAACCGGCGTATATCTCCGCGGACGGACGGCACCTGTGGCGTGTGATTGACAACCTGCTGTCCAACTGCTGCAAGTACGCTATGCCTGGCACCCGGGTGTACCTGGATGTGTCCTGCTGGGAAGGCCAGGTGCGGCTGATGGTGAAGAACATTTCACGGGAAGCCCTGAACATCCCGGCGGAATCGCTGATGGAGCGCTTTGTCCGGGGGGACGCCTCCCGAACCACAGAGGGGTCCGGCCTGGGCCTGTCCATCGCCCGGAGCCTCACAGAATTGCAGGGCGGCGGCTTCCAGCTCTCCATTGACGGGGACCTCTTCAAAGCCATTGTCACCTTCCCGGAGGCTCCAGAGCCTCCGCCTATGGAGCTCAGTTCTTTTTCTTGAAAGAAAAAGAACCAAAAAGAACTTCAAGCTGCGTTCTATTGCCAATCTGGTGAACTTATATTACGTGTAGGGGCCGATGACCTCATCGGGCCCTACAGGTTTGCACAGGCCAGGATAGAACCAGTTTGAAGTTCTTTTGCTTCTTTTCTTTTAAGAAAAGAAGTTGGCAAGCGGAAGGAAATGTCGTATAATGTCCATAATAGGGAGCGTGAAGTCATGAAACCGAAACCAGTCATGCCCGCCCTGGGCATTTACATTCATATCCCCTTCTGCCGGAGCAAGTGCGATTACTGCGATTTCTATTCCCTGGCCTGCGGAGACAAAAACGTCATGGACCGCTATCAGCGGGCGCTGCTGGCCCATGTGGAGGAGCTGGCCCCACGGGCGGAAAACCATGTGGTGGATTCCGTCTACATCGGCGGCGGAACCCCGAGCTACTACGGCGCGGACCGGATTAAGGCCCTGCTGAAGCTTATCCGAAAAAAATACCGCCTGAGCCGGGACTGTGAGATCACCATGGAGGCGAATCCGGACAGCATCGACCGGAAGGCCTTCGCCCACCTCCGCCGGGCGGGGGTGAACCGCTTCTCTCTGGGGGTCCAGTCGGCCAGCGACCGGGAGCTGAAGGAGGTGGGCCGTCCCCACAGCTTTCAGCAGGTCCGGGAGGCGGTGGAGGCCGCCCGGAAGGCCAAGGTGAGCAATCTTTCCCTGGACCTTATTTACGGCCTGCCTGGCCAGGATATGCACTCCTGGAGGGACACCGTGGAGCAGGCGCTGGCCCTGTCGCCGGAGCACCTGTCCTGCTACGGGCTGAAGGTGGAGGAGGGCACGCCCCTCTGGCGGCGGCGGGAGACGGAGGACCTGCCGGACGGCGACACCCAGGCGGACATGTACCTGTGGGCCGTGGACCGGCTGGCCCAGGCGGGCTACCGGCAATATGAGATTTCCAACTTCGCCAAGCCGGGCATGGAGTCCCGCCACAACCTCAAGTACTGGATGACAGAGGAGTATATTGGCTTCGGACCCGCGGCCCACTCCGACTTCGGCGGCTGGCGGTACAGCTTCGTGCGGAGTATAGACCGGTACGTGGACGGCGTGCTCAGCGGCGGGTCCATTGTGGCGGAGTCGGAGCAGATCCCCCACCGGGGCCGCAGCGCCGAGTACCTGATGCTGCGCCTGCGGACCAGCCGGGGAGTGGAGGAGGCGGAATACCGCCGGGAATTCCAGATGAATTTTGACCCCCTGGCCGTTCGGTTGAAGGAGTATTGGAAGCAGGGCTGGGCGGAGCAGGTTGAGGGCCGCTGGCGGCTCACGCCCAAGGGCTTTCTGGTGTCCAACCAGCTGATTGGGGAGCTGATGGATATTCAGGAGGCCGCCACCCTGGAGGGCACGCTGGAGTACACGCAAAAGCTGGAGCGAAGGAGGACGGATCTGCGAAAAGAGTAAAAATTACTGTGCTGAAAACCACGCTGGATCAGGAGCTGGCCCGGGAATATGGCGCGGAAGGGCTGACCGCCTGCCCAATGATGCGGGCGGGGCAGGTCTTTTATGCCGACTACGCCAAGCCGGAGGGGCTGTGCGACGAGGCGTGGAAGGCCATCTATCAGTATGTGTTCGCCCTGGCTCATGGCAGTGGAGAACAGCTTTTTTACTACGGCGACTGGATTAGAACGCCGGGCGTGGCCATTTGCAGCTGCAACGATGGCCTGCGGCCCGTCATTTTTAAGCTGGAAGCCACAGATGAGGACTCGGTCATCAGCTACACGCCGGTCCGCTAACGCAAAAAAAGGCTCGTGCAGGCGCGAAGGCGCCCCGCACGGGCCTCTCTTATGTTATACCTGGTTCAGGGCCTGGTCCAAGTCCGCGATCAAATCCGCCTTGTCCTCCAGGCCGCAGCTGAACCGTACCAGATCCGGCGACACGCCGGCGGCTTCCAGCTCCGCGCCGTTCATCTGCCGGTGGGTGGCCGAGGCCGGGTGGAGGCAGCAGGTCCGGGCATCGGCGACGTGGGTTTCAATGGCGGCCAGCTTCAGATGCTTCATGAAGGTCTCCGCAGCGGCGCGGCCCCCCTTTACGCCAAAGGATACCACGCCACAGGACCCCTTGGGCAGATACTTTTCCGCCAGGGCATGGTCCTCGTCTCCGGGCAGGCCGCAGTACTTGACCCAGGCGATTTTGGGATGGTTTTGCAGGTACTCTGCAACGGCTTGGCCGTTCTCACAGTGCCGGGCCATCCGTACATGGAGGCTCTCCAGCCCCAGGTTGAGAAGGAAGGCGTTCTGCGGCGCCTGGATGGAACCAAAGTCCCGCATCAGCTGGGCCGTGGCCTTGGTGATGTAGGCTCCCGCCAGCCCGAACCGCTCGGTATAGGTGATGCCATGATAGCTCTCATCCGGCGTGCAGAGGCCGGGGAACCTGTCCGGATACTGAGTCCAGTCGAATTTGCCGGAATCCACAATACAGCCGCCTACGCCCGCGCCGTGGCCGTCCATATACTTGGTGGTGGAGTGGGTCACGATGTCCACGCCCCACTCGAAGGGCCGGCAGTTGACCGGGGTGGCAAAGGTGTTGTCCACGATGAAGGGCACGCCGTGGTTGTGGGCGGCCTTGGCGAACAGCTCCAGGTCCAGAACGGTCAGCGCCGGGTTGGCGATGGTCTCGCCAAAGACGGCTTTTGTGTTGGGCCGGAAGGCGGAATTCAGCTCCTCCTCCGTGCTGTGAGGCGAGACAAAGGTGAATTCAATGCCCATCCGCTTCATGGTGACAGAGAACAGGTTGAAGGTGCCGCCATAGATGGTGGAGGAGGCCACGACGTGGTCGCCGCAAGAGGCGATGTTGAAGATGGCGTAGAAGTTGGCGGCCTGGCCGGAGGAGGTCAGCATGGCGGCGGTTCCGCCCTCCAGCTCGCAGATTTTGGCCGCTACCATGTCGTTGGTAGGGTTTTGCAGCCGGGTGTAGAAGTAGCCGGAGGCCTCCAGGTCAAACAGCTTGCCCATGTCCTCGCTGGTGGCATACTTGAAGGTGGTGGACTGGATAATGGGGATCTGCCGGGGCTCGCCGCTGCCGGGCGTATAGCCGCCCTGGACGCATCTGGTGTCAATCTGATAGTTGCTCATTGAGGATTCCTTCCTTCCGTGTGGGCTGAATTGGTGTGGCTTTCATTTTACGTTAAAGCGGTAAACTTGTCAAGAGAATGGCCCACGTCATTGACAAATCCGGAGAAACTTGATATCGTACTGAAAAACAGCTCAGCTTGTGAAAGGAAGAGTCAGCGTGTCACAAACGACAAAGCATGCCCTGGAGGCGTCTTTAAAGGAACTTTTGCAGCAGAAGCCCCTGAATAAAATCACGGTCAGCGAAATTGCGGAGAACTGTGAGGTCAACCGCATGACCTTTTATTATCACTTCAAGGACATTTATGACCTGGTGGAGTGGTGCTGCGTGGAGGACGCGGCCAAGGCGTTGAAGGGCAAAAAGTCCTTTCTGACCTGGCAGGAGGGCTTTCTAAATACTTTTCATGTGATTTTGGAAAACAAGCTGTTTGTCAAAAATGTGTACCGCTCCATCAGCAAGGAGCAGATCACCGCCTACATAGGCCCGCTGGTCCATGATTTGGTCCTCGGCGTGGTGAAAGAGCTGTCCGCCGGAATGACTGTCAGCGAGGCTGACCAGAAATTCATTGCCGGTTTCTATGAGTACGCCTTCCTGGGCATCGTGCGGGACTGGATTGAGCGCGACATGAAGGAGGACCCGGAGGAGATTGTCAGCCGGACCAGCATCCTGGTCCACGGAAACATCTCCCGGGCCCTGGAAGCCTTCCGCACAGACCGGATTTCATCAGATCCGGTCCGGTGATAAGATTTTAGGCAAAGGGTCCTGCGTGATGGACTTTTTATCACAGGAGGTCTTTTGTTTATTGTGAAAAGCCGCTGGAAACCCTATGATAGAGTCATCAAAACAAAGGACCGCCGCCTCAGACGGCGCCTCCCAGAAAGGATGTCAACTATGTATTATTCCAGCGGCAACTATGAAGCCTTTGCCCGTCCCCAGAAGCCGGAGGGCGTGGACCACAAATCAGCCTATATCATCGGCACCGGCCTGGCGGCTCTGACCGCCGCCTGCTACCTGGTCCGGGACGGCCAGATGAAGGGCGAACACATCCACGTCTTCGAGAAGGACCCCACACCCGGCGGCGCCTGCGATGGCTGGAAGTTCGAGAATGTGGGCTACGTCATGCGGGGCGGCCGGGAGATGGACAACCACTTTGAGGTCATGTGGGACCTGTTCCACTCCATCCCCTCGATCGAGACCGAAGGGGTCAGCGTTCTGGACGAGTATTACTGGCTGAACAAGAAGGACCCCAATTACTCCCTCTGCCGGGCCACGGTGAATCAGGGCATGGACGCTCACACCGACGGCAAATTCGATGTCTCCGACAAGGCGGCCATGGAGATCATGCGCCTGTTCTTCACCCCGGATGAGAAGCTGTACGACAAGCGCATCACCGACTACTTCGATGACGAGGTGCTCAACTCCAACTTCTGGCTCTACTGGCGCACCATGTTCGCCTTTGAGAACTGGCACAGCGCTCTGGAGATGAAACGCTATATCAAGCGCTTCATCCACCACATCGGCGGACTGCCTGACTTCAAGGCTCTGCGGTTCACCCGCTACAATCAGTATGAATCCATGATTCTGCCCATGATTCAATATCTGGAGGACCACGGCGTTCAGTTCCACTACAACACCAAGGTGGTCAACGTGGAATTCGATATTCAGC
Source organism: Oscillospiraceae bacterium (assembly GCA_022793095.1). Classification (GTDB taxonomy): domain Bacteria; phylum Bacillota; class Clostridia; order Oscillospirales; family Oscillospiraceae; genus JAAWCD01. The sequence continues at coordinate 10,574 of JAAWCD010000111.1, forward strand.
CGGGCCGGAAGCTGGCCAAGCGGGTGGAGCTGCTGCGGGACGGCGGTCAGGAATTCGTGGACCTGACGGAAAACGACCTGGTCTTCATCACCAACGGCGGCTGTGTGGAGAACTCCACCATGGGCTCCCAGCACGAGCCCGCGGCCTACGACACGGAAATCAGACCCGGCGGCGGCTGGGACATGTGGCGGAAAATTGCCGCTCAGGACCCGGCCTTCGGCAATCCGGACAAGTTCTGCTATGACCCGGAGCAGACCAACTGGATGAGCGCCACGGTGGAGACCCTGGACCAGCGGATTATCCCCTATATTAAGGACATCTGCAAACGGGACCCCTTCTCCGGCGGCGTGGTCACGGGCGGCATTGTGACGGTGAAGGATTCCTCTTGGCTGCTGAGCTGGACCATCAACCGCCAGCCCCAGTTCCGGGAGCAGCCCAAGGACCACTGTCTGGTGTGGGTGTACTCCCTGTTCAGCGGCAAGCCCGGCGACTATGTGAAGAAGCCCATGCGGGACTGCACCGGAAAGGAAATCTGCATGGAGTGGCTCTACCATCTGGGCGTGCCTGAGAACCAGATTGAGGAGCTGGCCGAAACCAGCGCCAACACTGTTCCTGTGATGATGCCCTATATCGACGCCTTCTTCATGCCCCGCAACGACACCGACCGGCCCAAGGTGGTGCCGGACGGCGCGGTGAACTTCGCCTTCGTGGGCCAGTTCGCCGAAACCGCTCGGGACACCATCTTCACCACCGAGTATTCTATGCGTACCGGCATGGAGGCGGTTTACACCCTGCTCAACGTGGACCGGGGCGTGCCTGAGGTCTGGGGCAGCACCTATGACATTCGGGACCTCCTCGACGCCACGGTGAAGCTTCGGGACGGCAAGAACATTCTGGACATGGACCTGGGCTTCAAGGAGAAGATTGCCCTCCATGAGGTGATGAAAAAAATCGCCGGCACGGATATTGAAAAGCTCCTCAAAGAGTACAAGGTCATCTAAGCCGCTCGGGAGGGCGTCCGCGCTGCGGCGCAGACGCCCTCCCCACTCTGGCAGAAGGGACGCGTATGAAACGTTCTCACTGGAAAACCGGCCAGCTCCTCTCATACTTACTGGTCCTTCTGGTGATCTTCCTGGTGTTCCGGGAGCACGCTCAGGAGATCCTTCAAAACCTGCGGGGCGTTCCCCTCTGGGGTGCGGCCCTCCTCTTTGGGCTGGCTCTGGCCTATCAGGGGCTGGAAGCCGCCGTCTGCCGCCGCCTCATCCGGACCCGGATTCCGGACTTTTCCTTTCCGCCCGCCTTCACCACTACCTTCCTAGGCGTATTCGGCAACGTGGCCACCTGCGGCGCCGGCTCCATCCCCATGCAGGGCTGCTACCTCTGTCAATACGGCCTCCTTCCCGGTCAGGGCATCGGCATCATGACGGCGGAGTATATTTTTCATAAAACCTCCACCCTGATTTATGCGGCGGTCATGCTGCTGTTTCAGGGCAGCTGGCTTCGCGGCGCCAGTCCGGACCTCTTCCGCTATTTGGTGATGGGCTTTGGCATCTGCGGGGCGATTATTACGGCCCTTGTGCTGCTCTGCACCTGGGAACGGCTGAAGGCTCTGGCGCTCCGGGCCATGGATCTGCTTCCGGACGCCGGGAAATGGGGGCCGCGGAAGGCGGCCTGGCGGACCAATCTGGAGGCCCTCCACACGGAGGCGCGGTATGTGCTAAAAAGCCCCGGCTGCTGTCTTCGGGTGCTCCTTCTGAACGGGGCCAAGCTGTTCTGCCTTTACCTGGCCGCTTACCTCTCCTTCTATTTCCTGAACATTTCCTCTCCGGCCTTCTGGCGGGTGCAGCTCTTGACCGCGCTCATGCTGGTCATCACCGGCGCACTGCCCAACGTGGCAGGCGTGGGCCCCACAGAGCTGGCGTTTTTGCTGATTTTCTCCCCCTATGCGGGCGATGCCGCAGCCTCCTCGGCCCTGATTCTCTACCGGACGGCCACCTATTTCTTCCCCTTCCTGTTCAGCTGCTTCGTTCTGCTCCACACCCAGCGGAAGCGCACCGTCCGTGAGGACCGCCAGCCCTTGCAGGACGGGCCCGAATAGGGTATACTGACCGTATCCCAGCGGGAAAACCAGTCAAGGAGGGCGTATCATGACAACATCCGGGCACTACGAATCCGACGTTCTGTTTTTCTTTGAGGGCAGGCCGGAGGAGCTTGCTCTCTACCAAACCTTTTTCCAGCACCTAGCAGACGCCTTTCCCGAAGCATCCGTCAAGGTCCAGAAGAGCCAAATCAGCTTTTACGGCCGGTATCTGTTCGCCATGGTATCCCTGCCGCGCCGGAAGCGGGACACCGGCCTTGTGGTGAGCTTTGGCCTGGGACGGCGGCTAGATTCTCCCCGGGTGGCCGTGGCGGTGGAGCCCTACCCCAACCGCTGGACCCACCATGTTCCGGTGACAGGCGGGCCGGAGATTGACAGAGAACTGCTGGACTGGCTGCAAGAGGCCTGGACCTTTTCCGAGGTGAAAAAGTAAACGGAAGGGACCGCTGATTTCATCAGCGGTCCCTTCCGCAAGCGCACAAGGGCGGCCACATGGCCGCCCTTGTGCTGACATAAAATCCGGAATCAGAACTCACCCTTGCCCAGGTAGTCGTCCACGTTGGACGCGTCAATGGTGGTCAGATTAGTGTAGTGGTTGTACTCCACCTCGCCGCCGCCGAGAACGGTCTTGATATCCTCCACCAGACCGGCGGAAATGTCCTCCGCCCGGTTCATGACGGTCATCTGAAGCTTGCCGTCCTTCACCGCCTGGATGGCGTCATTCTGGCCGATGAGGGAGTAGACCTTGATTTTGCCCGCTTCCAGGGTGCCGGCGGATACAGCCTCGTCAATGGCCTGAATCGCGCCCATGGTCAGGTCGTCATCCATGCCCATCACAATGTCAATGTCATTGCCGTAGGTCTGGATGAACTGCTCCATGTAGCTCTTGGCGTCGGTGCGGCTGGAAAAAGCGTAAACGGTTTCCTTCACATCATAGTTGGTCTCCGCCATGGCACGGGCAAAGCCCGCGTCACGCTGCTTGTAGTCGTCCAGGAAAGGCACGCCGGAGATGATCACAGTGAGGCAGCCCGCGTCAGCGCCGTTGTCCTCAATGACCCGCTGGCCGATGTCATAGGTCATCTTCTCCTGGTCGGGGCCGACAACAGACTTGACATACTCGCGGCCTTCCTCGGTCACGTCCAGGCCGGCCATGAACACCGGAATCCCGGCGGCGTCCGCGTCCTTGGCGATCTGGGAGTTGGCGGCGGGGTCGCCGCCAAAGATGACCAAGGCGTCCACAGCGGCGTCAATCATCTGCTGGCAGTACTCGGCCACCTTGGCCACATCGGTCTGGGCGTCCAGATTGCGGTAGGTGCCGCCCTCGGCCTTGACGAACTCGCCCAGCTTGGTGTCGATGACGCCGGACCAGGGAGAGGCGGAATTGATGGTGACATAGCCGATGGTCTTGCCGTCCAGGCCATTGCTGGACTGATTGCCGCCATCGCTGCCGCCCGCCGGCTGTCCGCCGCCGTTGCCGCCGCAGGCGGCCAGTGCACAGAGCATGGCCGCGGCCAGGAGCAGCGCGAGGAGTTTGCTGAATTTCTTCATGTCGTTCCTTCCTTTCATTCCTTAGACATTGCTTTTTATGACACCCGCAAAGCGCGGGAAGCCAACTTTTTCCCGCTTTCTTGAAAGAAAGCTTGGCAAAGAACTTTAAACTGGTTCTGCCGAAAGTCTGGCAATAGAACCCGCTTGAAGTTCTTTTTGGTTCTTTTTCTTTCAAGAAAAAGAACTAATCCTCCGCCTTCTTGGAGCTGGTGAACCGGTCCACAATCAAAACCACCACCAGCAGAATACCGGTGACCAGGTTGACCCGGTCGGCGTTCCAGAACATGGCGCTCATCATGCCCTGAATGACCCGCATAATCAGCACGCCCAACAGGACATGAACCGCCGTTCCCTTGCCGCCGGTCATCTTGATGCCGCCGATGACACAGCAGGAGATGGGGAAGGTGCCCAGGGCGTTGCCCTGGGTGTAGATGGCGTATCCGTCGAAGGACACCATCATAAAGCCGGTCAACGCGGCCAGAATACCGCAGAGCACATAGGTGACCCACACTGTGTTGGGCACATTGATACCGGCAAAGGCAGCGGCTTCCGGGTTGTCGCCCACCACATGGAGCCGGTTGCCGAACCGGGTCTTGTACATCCACAGGGCGAACAGCGCAATCACAGCCACAAACACAATGACCATGGGCGTCAGCCAGCGGACGCCGCCGATGCGGGCCTTGGCAATGGACTGAATGGCGCCGGTGCTCTCCGGCGGAATGGAGTTCTGCGCCACGCTGAACACCAGGCCCTTATAAATGTAGTTGACCGCAATGGTGGCAATCAGCGGGGAAACCCCCACCCTAGTTACCACAAAGCCGTTTATAAAACCGGTCGCCGCACCTGTGACCAAGGCACCGATCACCCCTGCCAGCGTGGCCAGCCAGCCGTTTCCAGTGGCTCCATAAACCACATTGAAGGCCAGCACCGTGGACACGCCGGCCAGACCGGCCTGGAAGCCCACGGACAGGTCAATGTTGCCCGTAATCATCACCAGAGCCAGGCCCAGGCAGATGGCCCCGAACTCGGCGGAGTAGATCAGCACGTTGGCGAAGCCGTTGGAAAATCCGTCCACCATGACGAAGCCCACGAACAGCAGAATGACCAGAATCAAGACAGAGTTGTTATCCTTGAGCAGGCGGACCGCCTGCCTCTGCCGGTCCGTTCCGGCGCTCATTTTCTTTTCCACAGCTTGACCCCCCTCTCTTTCAACGCGTCAAAGGACAGCACCGCCACCATAATCAGGCCCATAATGACCCACTTCTGAGACTCAGACAGGTCAATCTGGGTGAATCCGGCGGACAGCACGCCGTAGAACAGCACGCCGATGATGGTGCCCCAGACAGATCCCTTGCCGCCAGCGATGGACACGCCGCCCAGCACCACGCACAGGATGATGTCCATCTCCTTGCCGGAGCCAGCCTGTGGGTTGGAGCTCTTCACGTTGGCCATGGTCATGACAGAGGCCAGTCCTACGCACAGGCCGGTAATCACATAGGCAATCGTGGTGTTCCGCTTGCTCCGGATACCGGAGAAGCGGGCCGCGGTGGCGTTCGCGCCGATGGTGTACAGCTGCTGGCCGTACACCGTCCGGGAGAGGACAAAGCCCAGAATCAGAGCCACTACCACAAACCAGACAATCAGAATATGCAGGGGGCCGAAGCTGGCCATGCCCATCACCTGAAACAGCGGGTCGCAGTTGTCCGGAATGACCAGCACCTTGCCGGAGGAGAGCATCAGCGCCAGAGCGCTGAAAATCGAGCTGGTGCCCAGCGTGGTGATGAAGGCGTTCAGCTTGACGTAGCTGACCAGCACCCCGTTGAGCAGGCCGCATAAAGCGCCAATTGCCAGCGATCCGAAGATGCCCAGCAGGCCGTTGTCCGTGCTCATCATAATCCACGCGGTAACACAGTACATCATCGTGAGCATGGAGCCCACGGACAGGTCAATATTGCCTGTAATCATCACCAGCGTCATGCCAAAGGCGATAATCCCCACATAGGCCTGCTGCTTCAAAATGCCCAGCAGATTGGACGGCGTGATAAACATCAGCTCACCGCTGCCGCGGGCAATCTGAAGGTAAACCTCAAAAATAATCATGACGGCGATCGTCGCCAGAAAAACCGCGCTGCCGTTCAAACTCATAAACCGGCTCCAGGGGGAGCGGTTGTCCTGGATGCGGGCGCTTTTCTCACTCATCCCGGATCGCCTCCTTTCCCGCAATGGCTCCGTTGCTGAAGCTGCCGCCCAGCGCCGCGGCCAGCACCTCTTCCCGGGTGAGCTGGCTGTTGATCTCCAGCTGAGCGGTCTTCTTCCCCTCAAAAATCGTGACCACGCTGTCGCACACGCCCAGGATCTCCTCAATCTCCGAGGACACCACCACAATCGCCATGCCCTGCTTGGCCAAATCGGACAGCAGGCCGTAAATCTCCGACTTGGATCCCACGTCAATGCCTCGGGTGGGTTCGTCCACAATCAGCACCTTCGGGCCCATCATCAGCCACTTGGCGACCACCACCTTTTGCTGGTTGCCGCCGGACAGGTTGCCCACCAGCTGATGGACCGAGGGCGCTTTGATGGAAATCGAATTCATGTACTCGTCCGCCGCCGCCTTCTGGGCCCGCCGGTTGATGACCCCGGCCTTGGACAGGAAGGGCAGCTTCACCAGCGTCATATTGAGCAGAATAGACAGCCGCAGGGCCAGACCTTCCTTTTTCCGGTCCTCCGTGCAGAATCCCACACCGGCGGAAATGGCGCTGGCCGGGTCCCCTGCCTTCAGCGGCTGGCCCGCCACGGTCACAGACCCGGACTGATATTTGTCCACGCCGAACACCGCCCGCATAATCTCCGAGCGGCCCGCGCCCACCAGTCCGAAAAAGCCCACCACCTCGCCGGAGCGGACCTGGAACGAAATGTCCTCGAACACCCCGGTCCGGGTCAGGTTCTTCACGTCCAGCACCACGTCCCCAGCCTCCGCCGGTTCCTTCCGGTACAGGTTGGAGAGCTCCCGGCCAATCATATTGGCGATGAGCTGCTCCTGATTGGTGGCCTCCTTGTCTGTGGTGACAATGTTTTCGCCGTCACGGATGACCGTGATGCGGTCGGACAGGTACATAACCTCGTCCAGCTTGTGGCTGATGTACACGATGGCGATGTTTTTCGCCACCAGCTTCCGGATAATCTGGAACAGCGTCTCCGTCTCTGCCTCCGACAGGGAGGAAGTGGGCTCGTCCATGATGATGAGGCGGGCGTTCCGGGTCAGTGCCCGGCCAATCTCAATCATCTGCTGCTGGCCCACTGACAGGTCCCCGGCAATGGTTTTGGCCGGAATGGGCATGTCCAGCTCGGCCAATATGCGTTCCGTCTCCGCGTAAAGCGTCCTGTGGTCCACAAGCCCGCCCTTCACCGGCAGGTTGCCAATGAACAGGTTGTGGGCCACGTCCAGCTGGGGCGCGATGGAGAGCTCCTGATAAACACAGGACACCCCCATGGCGATTGCCTCCTGGGTGGACTTGAACTGCACTTCCTTCCCGTCGATCAGGTACTGTCCCTCATCCCTCTGATGGGCTCCGGTCATCACCTTAATCAGCGTGGACTTGCCCGCGCCGTTTTCCCCGCACAGCGAGTGGACCTCTCCCTCCCGGATATCGAAGGAGACGCCGCCCAGGGCCCTTACACCCGGAAACAGCTTGACAATTCCTTTGAGCTCAATGAACGTCTTTCCCACGCTCAAGCTCAACACCCCCTCAACGATTGGCTCGTTCGGAATGAATTGGAGGAATGAACACTTTCCAACCATCCGTTGTGTTTTATCATAACTCATTTCTTTCTGTTTAGCAAGAGAAAGCCGGAAGATTTAACAAAGATTTTTTCAGCTCTGGCGGAAATCCCATCAAAATGACGGCGTCAGAGGGGGGCACCCTGCCCGTCCCGTTTCGCTCCGCCGCGGGCCGGAATAAAAATATACTTTATTGAACAGCGCTGGGCAAGAGAAATAAAATCGAAAAAAGTTTTTCACATTGGCTTATTTTTCTGAAACTAGAACCGATATAAGAATTGAAAGTGCTGAGGCAAAGGGCTGTTCCGTAAAGTATATATTTATGAACGCTCGTTTCCGAAGCTTCTTTTGGTTTCATATCCCCGGAGGAAAGGTACCGCCGCCGGAGATTTGAAATAAAGCGCGGGTAAAGGATGACCCGCTTACAATTACAGGAGGTTACTACAATGCGTATCCAACACAATATTATGGCGATGAATGCCTACCGCAACTACACCAACAACGTTTCCGCGATGAAGGCCAACCTGGAAAAGCTGTCCTCCGGTTACAAGATCAACCGCGCCGGTGACGACGCCGCCGGTCTGGCGATTTCCGAGAAGATGCGTTCCCAGATCACCGGTCTGGACGCCGCTCAGAAGAACGTCAAGGACGGCATCTCCCTGGTCAAGACCGCTGAGGGCGCGATGCAGGAAGTCCAGGACATGCTCAAGCGCATGAAGTACCTGGCGACCCAGTCCGCCAACGGCACCTACCAGGACGACGTAGACCGTGAGAACCTCCAGAAAGAGGTTACCTCTCTGAAAGAGGAGATTAACCGTATCGCCGACAGCGCCAACTTCAACGGCATCAAGCTGCTGGACGGCTCTCAGTCCGGCGGCGGTTCCGCCAGCGGCGCGGCCGACATCCAGAACTTCCAGGTCGCATCTACTCCCCAGGCCGCGGCCACGGAGAAGGGTACCGCTACCTTTACCGCTCTGGACGCCACTCTGGCCGCGGGCGACAAGCTCACCTTCGAGTTCGGCTTTGTGGATAAGGACGGCAATGAGGTCACCAAGAAAGTGGACCTCACCGTCACCGGTGTGTCTACTGGCGGCACCATGACCCTGAAGGACGCCGACGGCAACAGCTACCAAGGAAAGAATACCGCTACGACTATTGCCACAATTGCCGCCAGCGCCGCTGCCGGCATCTTCAAGGATATGGGCCTGAACTTTAGCAACACTGCCGCAGCGGGGAAGGTAACTGCCGCTGTTTCGGGCGTTAGCGCCCACCTGAAGTCCGCCGCCGTTCTGGTGAACGGGCAGGCCACCAAGGGCGGCGTCGCAGTCGTGCGGGACACCGTCGGCAAGGACGCCATGAAGGTTTACAACTTCTCTGGCGGTCTGGGCAAAGCCGTCTACGCGGGCAAGTCCACCCAGAACGTGGAGGACTTCATCTTCACCATCAACGGCAAGAAGTTCGCCCTGGCTCAGGACGGCCAGACCAAGAACTTCGGCAGCGACGTCAACGTGATTACGGTAGCTGGTTCGACTGCAATGACCGCAAAGGAAGTCCAAAACTTCGTTGCCACCGTCAACCGGGTGGTCGGCAAGGATGTTGCCGCCGTTAACGTCACTAAGGGCGGCACGGTAAACGCACAGAAGGTAGAATTCAAGGCCCCTGTCAAGGGCGAGGAATCCTCCGGCGGCGGTCTGACCCTCCAGATCGGCGACACGGCAGACGGCTTCAACCAGATGCAGGTGGTCATTGGCGATATGCACACCACCGGCGGCATGAACATTGATGGCATCGACATCGGCACTCTGGCTGGTGCGCAGAAGGCCATCGGCATGGTCACCGACGCCACCAACTATGTCTCCTCCATCCGCGGCGACCTGGGCGCAATCCAGAACCGTCTGGACCACACCCTGAACAACCTGTCCGTCATGGCTGAGAACATTCAGGACGCCGAGTCCACCATCCGTGACACCGACGTAGCCGACGAGATGATGAGCTACGTGAAGAACAACATCCTGGTGCAGTCCGCCCAGGCCATGCTGGCCCAGGCCAAC
>JAAWCD010000112.1 GCA_022793095.1 Oscillospiraceae bacterium
ACACCGTCTGAATCAGTCTTTTTCCGTCCAGCTGCGTCAAAAATGCTCGGAATACATCCAGTATTCCTGCGCTTTTTTCCTTGCCGGGCGAAAAATTCCCGGCCCATCCGGCGCACCGGGAGATTTTAAACAGGCTCTTACACGGGAGCGCCCTCCTGAATGGGAATCTTTATGACAAAATGGAAACGGACTCAGCGTCTTCACCGATACGCAGGACGGGCGCGTGCCCCCCGCCGCGCCCCCGGCAGAACCAGTTTCAAGTTCTTTTTGCGTCTTTTTCTTTCAAGAAAAAGACGCCAGCGGCGCGTCGCAGAAGGCACAGCAGTCCACTCCGCCGATCGTTCGCACCAACGGCGGAAGATAGTGCTCCGACTGGGTGATGCACCGGGGATTCGTACAGACCGGATGGCGCCCAATCTCTACCGGCCCCATCTCCCGGTCCTCCATGCGGGGCTGGTTCGCCAGATCCGACAGCAGCGCCATCCGCGCGAACATCCCAAACCGCGCCTGCTGGAAATACACGGCCCTGGGGTCGTCATCCACATCTTGGGTGATCTCATCCACCCGGGGCAGCGGGTGCATCACCAGCATGTCCGGCTTCGCCCGTTCCAGCTTGTGCCGGGTCAGAATGTATATCCCCTTGTTCCGCTCGTAGGCCAGCGGATCCAAAAAACGCTCCTTCTGAATCCGCGTCATGTACAGGACATCCAGCTGGGGAATTACGGGATCCAAACCGGTCACCTCTACACTCCACATACCGTTTTCCTTCATGAACGACCGCATGTAATCCGGAATCGCCAGCTCCCGAGGCGCAATCAGATAAAATTTGATGTCCTTGAACTTCGCCAGCGCCTTGATCAGCGAGTGAACCGTCCGCCCGTTCTTCAGATCCCCGCACAGGCCGACGGAAAGCCCGTCCACCTTCCCCCGCAGCTGGGTGATCGTAGTCAGGTCCGCCATGGTCTGGGTGGGGTGCATGTGGCCGCCGTCCCCCGCGTTGACCACTGGTACATTTGAATAAAGAGAAGCCGCCTTCGCCGCGCCCTCCCACGGATTCCGCATCACGATTACGTCAGCATAGCCCGACACCATTTTAATCGTGTCCTTCAACGTCTCCCCCTTGGCCACCGAGGAGGAATTGGGGTCCGCAAAGCCAAACACACTGCCGCCCAGCCGGAGCATGGCGGTCTGGAAGGAAAAATTGGTGCGGGTAGAGGGCTCGTAAAACAGATTGCAGGAGACTTTCCCCTTGCAGGCCTCCTGAAACGCGGCCGGATCCTTCACAATCTCCGCGCTGCGGGCGTACAGCTCGTCCCACTCCCCACGGGTCAAGTCCCCAAAGTCGATCAAATGCCGAAAGCTCATTCTGTGCTTCCTCCCTCTAAAGAATCTGGATTCACAACCGCTGCCGGCCTCACCGCCTGCCGGCGCTGAATTCAGGCGCTGATATTTGCAATTCAGATTATTTTAGCATATCGCTATGGCCGGGGCAAGGGTTAATCTTCCTTTTTCCCAGGGAGCCGCGCAAAAACAGCAGATTGACCTGACGGTACTTCTCAAAAATATGTAGAATGTACCTTTTTGTACATGAGCCGAAAATCCCCGTGATGGAGTATCACGGGGACTTTCGGCCTGCCGTTCTTCTCTGGGCAAACACCGCTTTTATCACGGTTCCTTAGAGCTCCCCTGTCACGGAGAAAATGGCCCATTGGGCGATGTTGACGCTGTGGTCCGCAATCCGCTCCAAATACTTGGCGATGATGATGAGGTCAATGGCCTGGTCCGCAGCCGCATGGTTGGATAAAATCAGCTCCACCAGCTCGTCCTTTACCTTCTCAAACAGGCCGTCCACCTCGTCGTCCAGCGCAATGACCCCTTTTGCCGCGCTCACGTCCCGGTTGGCGTAAGAAAAGATCGCCCGCTTCACCATGGCCCCCGCCTTCTGCGCCATGAGCCGGATGTCCGCCAGGCTGGCCTGGGTCTCCTGACGGGCCAGCAGAATGGCCAGCTCCGCAATGTTGGCCGCCTGGCCGCCAATGCGCTGCAAATCCGTCACCATTTTCAGCGCCGTGGAAATGGTCCGCAGATCCCGCGCCACTGGCTGCTGCTGTAAGAGAAGCCGGAGGCAATGGTTTTCAATGGTCCGCTCCTGCTCCTCCATGCCGCGGGTCAGCTGAATGGCCTCCCGGGCTCCCTCCGGGTCCCGGCCCGCCAGCGCCCGAGTCACCAGACCAATCGCCTGCTCCGCCGTGGACGCCATGGAGATCATCTCCAGGCTCAGGTCCTGGAGCTCTGTGTCAAAGGTGTTTCTCATTGCTTCCCTTTCTGTTCGTTTCCTTGAAAGATTGAACGACACTTGCTTTTGCGGAGCAAAAGCTCAGTGGAGTCCACACCCTTCAGGGTGAAAAGAACCAAAAAGAACTTTAAGCTGCCAGACTTGCCAGCTTGAAGTTTTCTGATGCTTCTTTTCTTTTTCAAAAGAAAAGAAGCATCAGCCAAAGCGGCCCGTGATATAGTCCTCCGTCCGCTTGTCCTCCGGCATGGAAAAGAGCTTCGTCGTCTCCCCGTGCTCCACCAGCTCGCCCTGGAGAAAAAACGCGCACCGGTCGGAAATCCGGGTGGCCTGCTGCATATTGTGGGTTACGATTACAATGGTGTAATCGCGTTTCAGCTCTGTAATCAGATCCTCAATCTTGGAGGTGGAGATGGGATCCAGAGCGGAGGTGGCCTCGTCCATGAGCAGCACATCCGGCCGGACCGCCAAGGCACGGGCAATGCAGATCCGCTGCTGCTGCCCGCCGGAGAGGGACAGGGCGGACTTCTTCAGCCGGTCCTTCACCTCGTCCCAAATGGCCGCTCCGGTGAGCGCTCCCTCCACAATGGCGTCCAGCTTTTCCCGGTTCCTGACACCGTGGGTTCGGGGACCATAGGCAATGTTGTCGTAGATGGACATGGGGAAGGGGTTGGGCTTCTGAAACACCATGCCCACCTGACGCCGCAGCCAGGTCACATCTACCTGTGGGTCAAAGATGCTCCGCCCACGGTAGAGCGCCTCGCCCTCCACCCGCACATTGGGGACCAGCTCGTTCATCCGGTCCAGCGTCTTCAAAAAGGTGGACTTGCCGCAGCCGGAGGGCCCAATCAGCGCGGTGACTTGGTGTTCCGGCATGTCCAGGCTGACGCTCTTGAGCGCTTGGTGGGTTCCATACCACAGGCTCAGCCCCCGGGTCCGCAAAATTGGGTCCGTCACGCTTTGCCCCCCTTCCAGTGCCGCCCGGCCGCTCCGGCGGCCAAGTTGATGAGCAGGGTAATCGTCATCAGAATCGCCGCAATGGACAGGGCAGTTTCCACATCGGCGTACTCGTTGACATAGACGTACAGCGCCACACTGAGGGCGCCGGAGGAGGCGTTCAGCGCCTCCCACAGGCTGTTCAGCATGCCGCCCATGCCAGCGGTGAACAGCAGCGCCGCCGATTCCCCCACAATGCGGCCCACGGCCAGAATACAGCCCGTGACAATGCCGTCCACCGCGTTGGGCAGCACCACCGTCCGGACCATGCGCCATTTTCCCGCGCCCAGCCCCAGCGCGCCCTCCCGGTAGCTCTGAGGCACCGTCTTCAGAGACTCCTGTGTGGTGCGGATGATGGTGGGCAGAATCATCACCACCAGCGTCAGCCCTCCAGCCAGGACGCCATAGCCAAAGCCCAGCAGCTGTACGAAAAACAGCATCCCCACCAAGCCAAACAGAATGGAGGGAATCCCGGTCAGCGTCTCGGCGGCAAACTCAATCAGCGACACCAGCCGCCGGTGGGCGGCGTACTCCGTCAGGTAGATGGCAGCCCCTACCCCCAGGGGCAAAACCACCGCCATAGCCAGCAAAATCAGATACAATGTGTTTAATATATTTGGCAAAATACCATTTGTATTGCGGATGAAGCTTCGCTGGGTGGTCAGCAGTTCCCAGGAGATGCCGCCCATTCCCCGGTAAAACACATAGCAAATGAGGAAGGCCAACAGGGCGCAGGTCAAAAGCCCGCACAGGTACAGCAGGGCACGCAGGCCCCGGTCATAGATCTGCCGCCGGAGAGAGGGGCGCTCCATGGCTTACACTTCCTTCCTGTTTTTGATGAACACGTTCAGACACACATTGATGAGCATAATAAAAAGGAACAGAACCAGCCCGATGGAGTACAGGGACTGACGCCAAAGGGAACCGGTGGAGGCATAGTTCATCTCAGAGGCGATAGCGGTGGTCAGGAACCGGACCGGCGTGAACAGGCCAGGCAGGTTGGCCACATTGCCGGAAACCATGATGACCGCCATGGCCTCACCCACAGCCCGGCCTACGCCCAGCACCACGGCGGCGGCGATGCCGGACCGGGCAGCGGGCAGGGAGACCCGGAAAATGGTCTCCATCCGAGTGGCTCCAAGGGCCAGGCTGGCCTCCTCATACTCCTTGGGAACCGCGCGGAGGGCGGTTTCCGCCACGTTGATGATAGAGGGCAGAATCATCACGGACAGGACTGCGATGGCCGCCAGCAGGCAGGCGCCGGAGGCCAGGCCGAACAGGCGCTGAACACGGGGGACCAGCACCACCATGCCCACCAGACCGTAGACCACCGAGGGGATGCCCGCCAGCAGGGACACCGCGCTCCGGATGATGACAGCCAGCCGTTCCGGCGCGGCCTTGGCCAGGAAGAGGGCGGTGAGCACACCCACGGGAACGCCCAGAAGCATGGCCCCGGCAGTGCCCGCCAGAGAGGTGAGGAGGAAGGGAAGGATACCATAGGGGCCGTTTTTGCCGCCCCAGACCGGTCCGAACAGGAACGCGGTCACGCCGGTTTCCAGCATGGCGGGCAGGCCGGAGGCGACCAGGTAGACGCTGATGAACAGCACGGAGGCCACAGCCAGACATCCGCAGAGGAAAAACAGGCCGTGGACCGTCCGCTCCACGGCGGCGCGGGAAGCGCGGGCCGGGCGGGACTGCCGGGACAGCTCCGCCGGAAGCCCCTTCCAGGGCCGGGACGCGCGGGACAGTGATTTTGTGTGGTGCATGGCGCCGCCTCCTTTTAGGGTGAACCGGTTCTACTGCCAATCTGTGATAGAATTAGCATGAAGTTTTCGTTTGCTTCGTTTCTTTTTCAAAAGAAACGAAGGCGCATCCTTACGCCGGCGGCACCGCGCCGGCCAGGCGGATGAGACCGGCACTGCCGGCGGAGGTGGCCCAATCAAAGAAGGTCCGGGCCGCGTCGCCCAGGGGCTCGTCCGACCGGGTTACCAGCAGGAAGGGCCGCTGAATGGGATAGCTTCCGTCCCGTACCGTCTCCTCGGTACACACCACGCCGTCAATGGACAGCATCCGAACCCCCTCCTGTCCCTCCACCGAGGCCAGAGAGGCGTAGCCGATGGCGTTGGGATTGCCCCGCACTGCCTCCAGTACCGCGCCGGTGGAGGTCAGCTCCTGGGCCAGCACACACTGCCCCTCTGTTCCGGTGGCCGACTCAAAGCCGTCCCGGGTGCCGGAGCCGGATTCCCGGCCAATGCAGGCCACAGGCCCGTCCCGGCCGTCTATCTCCGCCCAGCTGGCGATTTCCCCGCGGAACAGCTTCCCCAGCTCTTCCAGGGTCAGGCCGGTGATTCCGGACGCCTCGTTGACCACAACGGCGATTCCGTCCAAGGCCAGCACCGTGGCCGTCAGACCTTCCGCCTCCTCCGCCGTCAGCTCCCGTGAGGACAGCCCCAGATCCGCCGTGCCGTTGGACACAGCCTCAATGCCCGCGCTGGAGCCGCCGCCCTCCACCGAGACGCTCATGCCCCGATGGTCCGCGCGGAACTGCTCGGCCAGGACGCCCATCACACGCTCCATGGAGGTGGAGCCCAGCGCTGTCACTTGGCCCGAGACCTCGCCGTTCTTCCCGCCGCCGCAGGCGGCCAGCAGAAGCAGCGCTCCACCCAGCAGCAGAGGTTTCCATTGCTTCATTCTGAAATGCACTCCGTTCTTACAGGTCATCCTGTTTTCTTACAGTCTTTGCAAATCTGCTCATTTTATTTCATGCCGGAGAACAGAAAATCCGGCCGGCCGGTTGTAAAACCTTTGTAAACAATGAAACGGGTTCCTTGACAGGGGGCAAATGGTCAGGTATACCTTTAAAAGAATCCTGATGTATGTTCCGTCACAGATTTCCATGCAGGCATTGAAGAGGCGGCCCGATGAGGTCATCGGGTCCTACATGCGGCGGGTTGAACAAATGCGTCCCGGCAGCGGAGCGCCGCCGCAGAACCAACAGGTTAAGAGCTTATCCACAAATTAGGCGTGTGCAGACTGCGCCGTCAGGTTTTTTGTGGATCAAGCCATTTTCCCTTGAAATCCTGACGGATTTCAAGGGAAAATGGCGCGGAGCCGCGAAAAAGATGCAAGCAGGATGCCTTAATTTGCGGATAAGCTCTTAAGTTCTTTTTGCTTCTTTTCTTTCAAGAAAAAGAAGCGGGAAAGGAGTGCAATCCATGCCAGAAACGGAAACCGCTCAGGTCCTCGCACCCAAAGCGGAAGCCCCCAAGGGAGAACAAAAAATCAAAGCGCCCAAAAAGCGGCGGCGCTGGCCCAAGGTTTTGCTGGTCCTCGCCATCCTTGCGGCCCTCGCCGGCTGGTTCATCGTCCGGCCTATGATGTCCGCCTCCCAGCAGATCAGCAACGCCATGTACACCCCCGTCCAGGTGGAGCGGCGGGACATTACCGTGTCCATCAGCGGCACCGCTACCGTGGAGGCCAACGACTCCTATCAGGTCACTACCGCCGTCCGGGGCGAAATTCTGGACGCGCCCTTTGAGGAAGGCGACCAGGTTGCTGAAGGGGATCTCCTTTACACCATCGACAGCCGGGACGTTCGCAACAACATCGAGCGGTCTCAGGTCTCCGTGGAACAGTCCCGCCTCAGCTATGAGGATATGCAGAGTCCACCGGATGACGAAATTGTCACCGCCAACGCCACCGGTATGATTACCGCCCTCCATGTGGAGGAGGGCGACACCGTGACCGCCGGGACCCACTTGGCTGAGATTCTGGACCGGAACGCCGTTGAGCTGGAGGTCCCCTTCCAGTCCCAAGTGGCGGCGCAGTTCCAGCCCGGCGACGTTGCCCGCATCAATGTGAACGGCAACCTGGACCCCATCACCGGAACAGTGACCGATATCGGATTCCTGGAATCCGTGACCGCCGGCGGCGTTCTGGTCCGGACTGTCACCATTGAGGCCGTCAACCCCGGCGGCATCGGCGAAAATTCCGCCGGCACCGCCGAAATCAACGGACAGACCAGCGTGGACGGCGGAACCTTCCGCTATAAAACCTCCAAAACCCTGACCGCTAAGGCCATGGGCGATGTGACCGGCCTGACCCTCAAAGAAGGGGATTGGGTGACAGAGGGCCAAGAGCTCTTCCGCCTCACCAATGATGTGCAGGCTTCTGACGCCCAGATTGAAAACGCCCGGCTCAGCCTGAAAAGCGCTGAGCTGGCCCTCCAAGCCGCCCAGGACTCCCTGGAGGACTACACCATCACCGCCCCCATCTCCGGCACAGTGGTGGAGAAAAATTACAAGGCAGGGGATGACCTGACCAACGCGGCCGGCCCCCTGGCCGTCATCTTCGATTTGTCCAGCCTGAAGCTGGAAATGATGGTGGATGAACTGTACATCGGCCGGGTGTCCGTGGGCCAGAGCGTGGAAATCACAGCCGACGCCCTGGAAGGCCAGACCTTCGCCGGACGGGTGAGCCGGATTAACATCAACGGCACCACCCTCAACGGCGTGACCAGCTATCCCGTCACCATCGTCATTGATGAGGCCGGAGGCCTGCTGCCCGGCATGAACGTCAACGCCGAAATCCTGGTGGAACACGCGGAACAAGTGCTGGCCGTGCCGGTGGCCGCAGTCCAGCGGGGCAGCGTCGTCCTCTTCCCCGAGGAGGGGGCCATCAGCGCCGGCGGCGACATCGACGCGTCCAAGCTCGCCGAGCGGGAGGTCGCTCTGGGCCGGAATGACGACGATTACATCGAAATTACCTCCGGGCTGGAGGAGGGCGACACCGTGGTGGTGCGGCAGACCTACTCCACCCTGATGGACATGATGATGTCCATGAACGGCGGGATGGTGATGACAGAGTGAGTCATCTGATTGAACTGGAGCAGGTTTATAAAATCTACCACATGGGCGACACCGACGTTCACGCCCTGGACGGCATTACCCTCCACATCGGCCAGGGGGAGTTTGTGGCCATTGTGGGTCAGTCCGGCTCCGGCAAGTCCACGGCCATGAACATCATCGGCTGTCTGGACGTGCCCACCTCGGGCACCTACCTGCTGGAGGGCATCGACGTGTCCACCATGGACGACGACCAGCAGGCGGAAATCCGGAACAAATTGCTGGGCTTCATTTTTCAGCAGTACAACCTGATTCCCAAGCTCAATGTGCTGGAAAATGTGGAACTGCCCCTCCTCTACAGCGGGATGGACGCCGCCAGCCGCCGCCAGTCCGCCCTCACCGCTCTGGAGCGGGTGGGACTGGCGGACAAAGCGAAAAATCTGCCCAGCCAGCTTTCCGGCGGACAGCAGCAGCGGGTTTCCATCGCCCGGGCTCTGGCCGGAAATCCGTCCGTGATTCTGGCCGACGAGCCCACCGGCGCGCTGGACTCCCGGACTGGCCGGGAAGTGCTCTCCTTCCTCCAAAAACTGAACCAGGAGGGCAACACCATCGTGCTGATCACCCACGATAATTCCATCGCGGTGAAGGCTCAGCGCATTGTCCGGCTTCAGGACGGCCGCATGATCTACGACGGTCCCTCGGACGACCCCCGGGCTGTGGTTCAGCCCATGGAGAGCGGGGGAGAGGAGGAGATGAATCTATGAGCATCGTGCAGTCCTTCCGCCTTGCCATCAAGAGCCTCGCCGCCAGCAAAATGCGAGCGCTGCTCACCATGCTGGGCATCATCATTGGCGTGGCCGCAGTCATCATTATTATCTCCCTGGGCGACGGCATGAACAATATGATTAACAGCGAGTTTGAGAAAATGGGGACTAACCTGCTTCAGGTCCAGGTGCTGGGCCGGGGTACCTCCCGGTCGGTCAGTGACAGCGAAATGTACGATCTGGCCGGGGCCTACCCCCAATATATTTCCGCCATGAGCCCCAGCGTGCCCGTCCGGGCCTCCCTGAAAACCGGCGGCGAGGTCAGCTCCAGCACCTCCATAACCGGCGTGGGAGAGGATTACATCACCGTCAAGGCCCTGGAGCTGGATCAGGGAAGGTTCCTCCAATACATTGATGTGGCCCGGATGCAAAAAGTGTGCGTGGTGGGCTCCTATGTGGACGGCGAGCTGATGGGGGGTACCAGCCTGGGGCAGAAGGTGCGGATCGGCGGTCAGGAATATTCCGTTGTGGGCGTGCTCAAGGAGCAGGCGGACAACACGTCTTACGGAAACGACAACGCGGTATACATTCCCTACACCAACGCTACCCGGCTCAACGGGGACGCTTCCATCACCAATTTCCAGTTTACCGCCTCCAGCGACCAGACCAACAGCCAGGCCAAGGCGGTGATTGAGGAAAAGCTGAACCGGGTCTATGAGAACGACAGCGACGCCTTTATGGTTATCTCCATGAGCGAGATGATGGGTGTGCTCGGGAATATCCAGGGCACCGTTATGACTGTACTCATTGCCATCGCGGGCATTTCCCTGCTGGTGGGCGGCATCGGCATCATGAACATCATGCTGGTATCCGTGACAGAGCGGACCCGTGAAATCGGCATCCGGAAATCCCTGGGGGCCAAGCGCCGGGATATTCGCAGTCAGTTTATCATCGAGGCGGGCACCACCTCCGCCGTGGGCGGCGTGATTGGAATTGTGATGGGCGTGGGCATCGCCAACTTGGTGGGGCCGCTGTTTGACATTGAGGCGTCACCCTCGGTGTCGGCGATTTTAATCGCATTCGGGGTGTCGCTGGCCGTGGGCGTCATCTTCGGCTACCTGCCCGCCAATAAAGCCGCGAAGCTTAATTCCATTGACGCGTTGCGGTACGACTGAGGATTTTCCTTCTTTCCTCCAACGATTCTATGGGGTGTGCCATTTCATAAAAACTGGAGGGATCTGCGTGATAAAATTGGGGTCTGGGCGAAAAAACCGCGGACCATGCTGCGGTATATCAAAATTGGGGAGATTTTCTGCTTCAAGTTCGACGATCATACCTACCAGTTCGGACGGATCATGGCGAAAGTGATATTCTATATTGGGGAGATTTTTGACTATGCCTCAAATCAGCCCGTGATCCGTGAGGAGGACATCCGCAGCGCGAGAAGGCTTATTGTAATTCCGCTGGACGCATACAGCCTGTTTGGCCGAAGGACGGAAGGAGAATGGAGAATCATCAGCCATCAGGAAAATTACACACCGGAATGTACCGAGGATCTCTGATTCTCTTGGGGAGGCTGTTTCAGCAAAAAGTCAAATGGTTTTGACGATACGGTATCCATCAGTGAAGAGGAAGGGAGGTCGCTTCCTCCTCTTTCCCCAAACGGAGATACTGTAAAGAGCGGAATCGCGCATAAGCTACAGGAAAAATGACTTAACCCGTGATGAAATCCAGCCGGTTTCATCACGGGTTCTTTCTCTTTGTCATCCTTTGGCCTGCGTTTTCCCCCTAAAAAGGAGAACCGCAGAAGATATCTGCTCCAAACGGAACTCATTTTAATCCAAAAAGATAAAACGCCAATCATCCCCTTGACAGAAGACGTCCGAACGCATATAGTATAGCTACAACGATTAAATAAATGTTTAATTGTTGAATGAACACATTTATGGAAGGAGCGATTTTCATGAAGAAGACTTATAAAATCGAGGTTGACTGTGCAAACTGCGCTAATTTGATGGAGGACGCAGCTCGAAAAACAACAGGGGTGCGGACGGCCACCGTCAACTTTATGACCCAGAAAATGATTGTGGAATTCGAGGAGGGGCAGGACCCCGCGGCGGTGATGGGGAACGTTCTGAAGGCATGTAAAAAGGTGGAGCCGGATTGTGAAATCGACCTTTGAGAATCCGCCGTTCCAAACGGCTGAACATGGGCCACGCTTCGAGAGGAGGCATCCGCAATGACGAAAAAACAAAAGAAGATGCTGATTCGGATTCTTGCCACCGCGGTCCTGCTGGTGGTTTTGCAGCTGATTCCGGCGGCAGTGTTTGAAACAGGCTTGTCCCCAATGATGGGCAGAGTTCTGCGGTTCCTCCTGTACTTCATCACTTATCTGGTCATTGGCTACGATATTTTGAAAAAAGCCTTCCTGGGCATCCGGAATGGACAGGTATTTGACGAAAACTTCCTGATGGCTGTGGCCACTGTAGGGGCCATGGCGCTGGCAGTCTACGAAAACGGCGACTATCTGGAGGCCATCGCGGTTATGCTCTTCTATCAGATCGGGGAATGGTTCCAGAGCTACGCCGTGGGCAAAAGCCGCAGGAATATCAGTGAGCTGATGGATATCCGCCCGGATTACGCCAATGTAGAGCGGAACGGCCGCCTGGAACAGGTTGATCCGGAAGAGGTGGAGCCCGGCAGCATCATTGTGGTCCAGCCCGGCGAAAAGGTTCCCATTGACGGCGTGATCGTGGAGGGAACCTCCACCCTGAACACCAGCGCCCTTACCGGAGAAAGCCTGCCCCGTGAGGCGGAGGCGGGCAGCGAAATTATCAGCGGCTGCATCAACATGACCGGAGTGCTTCGGATTCGGACCACCAGAGAATTCGGAGCGTCCACCGTCTCCAAAATTCTGGACCTGGTGGAGAACGCCAGCTCCCGCAAGTCCCGGTCCGAGGACTTCATCTCCAAATTCGCACGGGTCTACACGCCCGCCGTCTGCTACAGCGCGTTGGCGCTGGCAGTCCTGCCGCCGCTGGTCCGGCTCCTCTTGGGCCAGCCCGCCGGTTGGGGCGTCTGGGTTTACCGGGCCCTCACCTTCCTGGTCATCAGCTGTCCCTGCGCCTTAGTCATCAGCATCCCCCTGAGTTTCTTCGCCGGCATCGGCGGGGCCAGCAAGGCCGGTATTCTGGTGAAAGGATCTAACTACCTGGAAATCCTTTCCCAGACCAAATGCGTGGTTTTCGACAAAACCGGCACCCTAACTGAGGGCGTGTTTGAGGTCAACGGCATCCACCACAGCGAGCTGGAGCCTCAAACGCTCCTTGGGTACGCCGCTTTGGCGGAAAGCGCTTCCTCTCACCCCATCAGCAAGAGCCTTCAGCGAGCCTATGGGAAAGAGCTGGATCGGACCAGAGTGTCAGACATACAGGAGATCAGCGGAAACGGCGTGACTGCCAGGGTGGACGGGATTCCGGTGGCCGCTGGCAACGCCAGGCTGATGGAGCGGCTTGGCATCCCCTACCACGACTGCCACCAGACAGGCACGATCATTCATATGGCGCTGAATGGAATCTACGCCGGGCACATCCTCATCTCTGACCGTGTTAAGCCCCACTCCAAGGAGGCCGTCGCCGCGCTGCGGTCCGCAGGCGTGGAGAAGACTGTCATGCTGACCGGCGACGCCCGCAAACCGGCGGAGCAGGTGGCCGCTGGCCTGAGCATCAGCGAGGTGTACAGCGAGCTGCTGCCTGCCGGTAAGGTGTCCAAGGTGGAGGAGCTGCTGGAAAACCGGTCCAAACGCTCCAAGCTGGCCTTTGTGGGCGACGGTATCAACGACGCGCCTGTGCTGTCTCGGGCGGATATCGGCATCGCTATGGGAGCTATGGGCTCTGACGCGGCTATTGAGGCGGCGGATGTGGTCCTCATGGATGACGACCCGCTGAAAATCGCCAAGGCCATTCAAATCTCCAGAAAGTGCCTGGGCATCGTCTACCAAAACATCGCGCTCGCCCTGGGCGTCAAGGGTCTTTGCCTGGTTCTGGGCGCATTGGGCATCGCCAATATGTGGCTGGCTATTTTCGCGGACGTGGGCGTGATGATTCTCGCGGTGCTGAACGCCATTCGCTGCCTGTTTCTCCCGAAGGGACCTTATGACGCCAAAGACACCCAACAGCCCCTGAAGGAAACCGTTTAAAGTAGTTTTACGTTGATAAGGAAGTATTCAAAATAACTTATCATTAACGCTGACAAACAGGGTGCATATAAGTAGGTATGACAAATTACGTTATACCTACTTATTTTTTGTTGCAGTTTTTATTTATTTCAGCTAAAATCAATACACAAGATTGTTAGTGAAAGAGAGTGAAAATATGGAAGAAAAGAACAACAATGAATATAATGCAGAAATGACAATAAATGAGTATTTGTCATTTCTGCAAATAGAATATGATTACGAGTGTAAATCCAAGGCTTTTCGGAGCCTGCACCCACAAAAAGATATTATTGGGGCTATCACATTACGCAGAAAGCCATCCAGCATGAAAAAACGGGCGGCTTTTTTGCGTGGATAGCCGGAAGGCGAAAAAATAGTAACAAATTTTTAACACAAGATTTGTGCAACATTCGCGAAAACAAAAAGGAGGTAACGAATGGCAGACGAAAAATTAAACGTGAGCCCGGAGGAAAATCCCCAGCCCAGCTTGTTCGATGCCAGCCCGGAGGGTGCTCCTGCCCAGGACGATCCCACCCCGGATCCCCCGGCCCCGGAGGACCGGCGAGGGAAGCGTCTGGCTCTTTGTCCCCCCTGCGACATAGTCTGTGGACTGGACCGCTGTGGCGGTTACGATGCCGGTTGAACTCGCCACAGAGAGGCTTGGCATCGCCTGGGTGGCCGTGGCGGCGCTTTTGCTGACTTGGCTCTGGGGTAGTGTCCGGCAGGCACAGCCACCGTCGCACCGCTGGCTGTCAGATCGCTGGCGCTCTTGCTGGGAATCGTTCCGGTCAGCTTCGTTCCATCCGCACCATAGTCCGTTTTCCCAAACAGAATATCGGCCAGCGCCTGCGGTCGCGTCACCGGTGTCCACGGCATACTGATAGGCGCGGTTTCCTGGCCCGCTTGGATCGCTCCATCCCCGCGCAGTCCTGGAACTTGCGGCCGTTGTCCACGGTGATGGAGCGGAAAACCTCCCGGAACTTTGCCCCCATGCGGCGCTCCATGCGGTCCAGCGCCCGGACCACGCTTTCCATGGTGTGACCACACAATGACAGGGTAACGGGTCAGCCGCCCGGTCAGCACCACCAGGGCCGCGCCAAGGGACCGCTTTTTATTTATGATCTGGTCCTCAATGTACCCCACAAAATCATAATCGTGCCCCATCTTTATTTCCGGTTCCTTTTCCCGCAGGTGTTCCTGGTATTTCCGATCTGCCACGTCCGCGCAGTATCTTTCCACAAATTCGTATTCGCAGGTTTGCTGGACACAGAGGCCCCGCGCAATTTCATTATAAATCGTCTTTCCGCACTTCCCCAGGGCCTCCGCAATTTTGACCACGGGGGTTTTCATTTTCAGCATTTGTTCAATGGTCCTCCAGTTTTATGTGCTTTGTTCCCTTGTAATTCATAGCGGACTCCTTATGGCATGACAAAACCGGCGCGGTGCAATACCACGCCGGTTTCACTCTCTCCCCAGCAGCCACAACACGGAAACGTCCAGAATGTCCGCTATTGTGGTAACTTCATAATTCGCCACATACCTGCTGCCGCCCTCAATTCTGCTTATGCTGTCCCGAGATCCCGATCAGCTGTAATTCTCTGCATAGGTCAGACTGTGAAAAGCGTTTCGCCAGGCGGGCCAGTCTTATGCGATCACCACAAAACGTTCTTTTTCCGTGAAATGTGTAGCCCCCATGGTTTCCTCCAGCCGCAAAAATAACCAACACTAAACTCATTCAGGCTATACCCGGCTTTTGCGGCGGCCTGTCTGCACCTTCCAATTTTCCTTTTTTTCACAAACAAGGAAAGCCTTTCATAATTTGCGGCTACGGAACGGGCACTGGCATGGACCACACCACCGTTATTTTATGGAGGTTTTGAATATATTTACGTTTGAAATCTTCTCCCCTCAGAGGGAAATCAGCCCTCTTTCAGGAACTTCTCCAGCCGATCCAAGCCCTCCTTGATGTGCTCCATCGAGGTGGCGTAGGACCAACGGACATAGTTGGGTGCGCCGAAGCCGGAGCAGGGCACCGTGGCGACCAGGCCGTACTTCAAAAAGGCGGAGGCAAAGTCGTCAGATCCGTGAATTTCCATTCCGTGGAGCGTCTTTCCCACCAGCTTTTCCATGTTCATCATCACATAGAAGGCGCCCTCCGGTTTGATGCAGCTGACGCCCTCAATCTGGTTCATCCGGTTCACCAGATAGTCCCGCCGCTCCTCAAAGGACTGACGCATGGACCCTA
Source organism: Oscillospiraceae bacterium (assembly GCA_022793095.1). GTDB lineage: Bacteria > Bacillota > Clostridia > Oscillospirales > Oscillospiraceae > JAAWCD01. Next base: position 15,359 of record JAAWCD010000112.1, read on the forward strand.
CCGCCTCCTGGGGGCCCACCAGCGCTTCCACCGCGGCCCTCTGGGAAATGGAGCTGGGTGCGCCGGTAGAGTGGCTGAGGAAATTGCTCATAATCTTGGCAATCTTCTCATTGGCCACCGCGTAGCCTACCCGCCAGCCAGTCATGGCATAGGACTTGGACACACCGTTGATGAGAATGGTAATTTCCTTCACGTCCTCGCCCAGCGCGGCAAAGGACGTAAACTCCAGCCCATCGTACAGCAGGCCGTAGTAAATCTCATCTGCGATGATGTAAACCTCGTTCTCCACGCAGAGCTTCGCCAGCGGCTCCAGGTCCGCCTTGGTATACACCATGCCAGTGGGGTTGGAGGGGTTGTTGAAAATAATGCACTTCGTCTTGGGCGTGATAGCGGCCGCCAGTTTCTCCGGCTTGATTTTGAAGCCGTCCGCTTCCGTGGTCTCCACAATCACAGGCACGCCGCCCACCATCTTGATGAGCTCCAGGTAGCTGACCCAGTAAGGCGCAGGCAGAATCACCTCGTCGCCGGGATTTACAAGGGTCCGCAGAGCGATGTACACGTTGTGCTTGGCGCCGCTGGCCACAACGACCTGACTGGGCTTGTAATCCAGATCACAGTCCTCTTTCAGCCGGCGGCAAACCGCCTCTCGCAGGGGCATCATGCCAGCGGCCGGCGTATATTTTGTGAAGTTGTCGCGGATCGCCTGAATCCCCGCCTCTTTTACATTTTCCGGCGTATTGAAATCGGGTTCCCCCGCGCCGAAGCCGATCACGTCAATCCCGTCGGCCTTCATCTGCTTGTACAGCGAGTCAATGGCAAGGGTGGTGGAGGCCTGCACAGCCTCTGCGGATTTGGACAGATCTTTCACGGTTCGATTCCTCCATTTGATTCATACTCAAGTGACGTTATTATATGCTTCAACTTGCAAAATTGCAAGTGGTTAAAACGAATTTCGGCATAAAATGCAACGCAAGCCTTACTGCATTTCAAAAATGTAGTTTTTGCACAAAAAAGAACGGCCCTGGCAGACCTGCCGGAGCCGCATACACAGTTGTCATGAAAAAATATAACTGAGAACGATTAAAGTGGGGACGCCCGTCAGGGAAGCGCCCCCACTTTGACTTTTCTCAATAAATCCGGTCCAGAATATCCACAATCTCGGCAATGCAGCCGTCGTTACAGGAGGCTACAATCTTTGCCCCCCAATCCCGGACCTCCTGTACACAGTTGGCCGGGGCAAAGGGGATGGCGGACACCGCCAGCATGGGAATGTCGTTCTGGTTGTCGCCCACACAATAAATGTGCTCCCGCGAGATATTCAGGTAGTCCGCCAGACGCAGCACCATGCCGCCTTTGTGACAATCCTTGTGGGTCATCTCCAGCAAATAGCGGTTGGAGAAAATCGCCTCGAACTGGGCGCCCCACCGGGCGCGGACAAAGTGCTGGACCTTCTTCAGAAGGCTGTGGTCCTCCTCCAGCAGCAGCTTGGACCAGGGCTGAGGCATCTGCTCCGGCGGGCAGAGGGTGTAGGTGCCGGAAACCCGCTCCATGTGCCGCGCTGTCACCTCGTTGGGGTTCCAGGCGAAGATTTCCGCCCCGTGATATGCCTCACAGGCCACGTTTGGGAACCGCTCCATCACCTCCGCCAGGCAGGCCAGCGCCTCCGGCGCGGAGAGGAAGGATTCGTACACCGCCCGGTCCGCCTGAAAATCATAGATGGACGCGCCGTTGGACAGCACACAGGGGGCATTTAAGGGAATCGCCTTCGACTGCTTCACAAAGGTGGAGTAGCCCCGGCCTGTGGCCACGGAAAATTTTCCCCCTTCTCCAGTGAAGTAGCGGATCGCCCGCTCGTTCTCCCGAGTGAGCTCCAGTTCCCAGGTAATCAGGGTGTCGTCATAGTCGGAAACCAGCAGAATGCCGTCAAACTTGCCCATACGCGACCTCTTTTCCGGACAGTTCCCGGGAAATTCAATCCCAGGGATCTTTTTCTTGCTGGCTCTTTTGCTGGGGAACCGACTCGTCCCCGTAGAGCCAGCTTTTCAGCGGCGTATTGGACACCAGCGCGAAAAGAATGAGGCACAGCACGGTGTCAATCGCCATGTAAAATCCGTTGTACAGCAGGGAATAGAACCAGGGCGACGTCATGGTCAGGCCGAAAAAGACTTCCGGCATGTACACGGCCCAGATGGTGGCGCCCGCCACGTAGTGAAACAGAAACCGGCCCACACCGGCCAGCAGCGCGCCCCAATAGACGCCGCCCGGCCTGCCCTTGCCCAGGCCCGCCAGGCCCAGGGCGGTAAAGGCGAAGAGATAGTCCAGGAAAATTGCCTGCCACATAAGGGCGAAGCCGCCGTCATAGAGAAACTGAAGCACGCCGAACACAAAGGCGGCCATCAATCCCGGCTTCAGCCCCCGCCGGAGGGCAAAGAAGATGATGGGGAACATGGACAGGCAGATGGATCCGCCCCAAGGCATTTCCCAGAGCTTGAGGTAGCCCAGGATCTGGGCCAGGACCACCATCATAGCGCCTTCGCACAGGGTGAGAAGGCGTTCTCTCAGGCGGCTGTTTGTCTTGGCTGTTACGTTTGTCATGCCGGATTACCTCCAAGTAAAATGTACCGCAGAGCAAACCGGAAACATGCTGCAATGCGGTACAGTGGGGGTAAAACGACAAAAGCCGAATATCCTTCCTACGCCGGCATTACCCGGATCAGGTTCAAGGTGACCGTGGCTGCAATTCGCCAACATCTCAGCCGAGGATGCCCTCAGCGCCCCTGTTATTCTGGTTGTCTGTGGTCAACCTCTATTGTAGCCAATCACAGCCGCCTTGTCAAGTCCTCCATGCCGGGAACGGCTGCCAGCCGCGCGCCTGTGCCTTGGAGATATAAAATTTAGCGAATTTTAATTGATTTTACAGTGCGGGTATTATATAATCCTTAGTATATCGCGTTTCTCTATTTTGATGAAAAGGAGCCTGATTTGGCATGGAACTGCAAAAGGGCCAGAAGGTCAAACTCTCTGACCTGCATACCACTGGACCTGTCCGCATTAGCGTTTCGGTCCGCATCAACGGCGGCGAAGCCGATATCACCTGCTTTGGCGTAGACGGGGCGGGGAAGCTCTCTGATGACCGCTACTTTGTCTTCTATAATCAAACCGCGTCCCCGGAAGGGGCGATTTCCATGCAGCCCGGCGGTCAGACCGTCTTCACCATTGACACAGACCGGCTGCCGGACAAAATCCAAAAGCTGGTCGTCACCGTGGCCGCGGACGGCGGTGCGCTGATGAAGGACACTTCGGAGGGCGTCATCTCCCTCCAAGGCAGCGGCGGCAGCGCGGATTACCGTTTCTCCGGAAGCGGATTCCAGGCGGAAAAAGCGCTGATTCTCTGCGAGCTCTACCGGAAGGATGGCATTTGGCGCTATTCCGTGGTGGCCAGCGGCTTCAACGGCGGCCTGGAGGCCCTGCTGAACCACTTCGGCGGACAAGCTGTCCAGCCGCCGCAGCCAGCGCCGGCCCCCGCTCCCACGCCTGCGCCTGCTCCGGATCCCGCACCCGGCCCCAAGGTTAATCTCAGCAAAATCAGTCTGAAAAAGTCCGGCGACACGCACAAGATCGACCTGTCCAAGAACAGCGGGGAAATTCACGTCAATTTGAATTGGAACACTGGCCGGAAAAAGCTGTTCGGCTTCGGCGGCGGCTCAGTGGACCTGGACCTGGCCTGCATGTTCCGGCTGAAAACCGGGGAGCAGGGGGTCATTCAGGCTCTGGGCAACTCCTTCGGCTCGGGCACGTCCATGCCCTTCATCTACCTGGACCAGGATGACCGGTCCGGGGCCAGCGTGGGGGGAGAGAATATGTACTTCACCAAGCCGGAGATGATCGACTTTGCCGTGGTATTCGCCTACATCTATGAGGGCGTGGCCAACTGGAGAAGCACGGACGCCACAGTGGTGCTTCAGCAGAAGGGCTCTCCGGACATTGAGATTCATATCGACAACCCCAACAGCCAGGACCGGTTCTGCGTGCTGGCCAGCTTGTCCGCCCGGAGCGGGGCCCTGGAGGTCAAGCGGGAGGATAAGTTCTTTGCCGGACATCGGGAAGTGGATAACTATTATCACTTCGGATTCCGTTGGGTGGCGGGCAAGAAATAGCGAGAATGTCCCGGCGGAAAAATGAATACGGCAGTCCTTTTTTCTTGAAAGAAAAAAGAACTTTATGCGGCGCGTTTACGTCAGATTTCAGGAGGTGTTCCCCATGGTTTACAATGCCATCGGCACCAGAGAAAACATCAAAATCGTTGACACAGCTTCCTTTGGCGGAATCAAAATCGACGTGATGGAGTATCAGAAGCTGCTGGGCTCCACCAATACCCAGGCGGCCATGGACCTCTACTACATGGAAAAGCAGAACATCCGCGCCCGTCAGGTGGCAGTCTACCTGGACCATGACGCGGTGACGGTCGAGCCGGGGGCCATGAGCTATTTCCAGGGGCCGCTGGAAATGGTCTCCGGACTGACGGCAGGCAATGCCTTGGGCCGGCTGTTTTCCGGCGCGGTCACCGGTGAGGGCGCGGCCCAGCCGGAATACAAGGGCAGCGGCATGCTGGTGCTGGAGCCCTCCTTCAATCACTTCCTGATCCTTCAGCTGGAAAAGGAAGAAATCGTTGTGGACAAGGGGATGTTTTACTGCGCCCAGTCCGGCGTTAAAGTGTCCCCCTTCATGCAGCGCAACCTGTCGTCCGCTCTGGCGGGCGGCGAGGGGCTGTTTCAGATCTCCCTGTGCGGCACCGGTCTGGCTGTGCTGGAATGTCCGGTGCCTTCCTGTGAGATTGACGTCATCGAACTGCATAACGACACCCTGCGGGTGGACGGAAACTTCGCCGTGCTTCGCTCCGCCTCCCTGGACTTTACGGTGGAGCGCTCCGCGAAGACGCTGCTGGGCTCTGCCGTCAGCGGCGAGGGCTTGGTAAACGTCTACCGGGGAACGGGCAGCGTGTGGCTGGCCCCTACCATTAAAGTGTACAATACCATCAGCGCGGCCCGGACTATGGGAAGCACCAGCACCAGGGCGCTGAACATGAACACCAGCAACAGCCGGTAAGCCGGGAGAAAGGAACATAGAAGAGTGATGACCGAGCGCTTGGAGCGATGTTTTCTGCCGCTGGACCGCCGGAACCCGCCGGAGTCGTATTTTTTCCGTGTCATCGGGCGGGACAGGGCGGGGAAGGCGGCGGCGCTGCTGGACCGGTACGCCGCTCTGGCCCAGGAACGGGGCGCCTGCTTCCGAGAGGGGATTCCTAATCCCGGAGAGCGGGAGACCGCCCGCTTTTTCGAGGTCACAGGACCTCAGTTCACCATTACACAGCCCCTGGTGGAGCGGCATATGACCATTTGGCTGGGCCAACTCCGGCCAGCCCAGCGGAAGACCCTGAGCGGGGTCATGCTGGAGTCTCTGGATCTGCTCCGGAGTCAAGGAAGCAATGAAAGCATCGTCCGAAACACCTATATCAAATTTATGTGCTGGCTGCGGGCCCCCTTGGGCCGGGTGCTGTCCGGCCTGGGCCGTCCGGAACCGCCCAAGCTGCTGCTGGAGGGCGGCATCTCCCGGTACGAGGCGCTGATGCTCCGCCTGCTGCACCGGTCGGGATGTGATGTATGGTACGTCCATCCCAGCTCGGAGGAGGCTTATCAGAAGGCCGACCCTGGCGGGCGGTATTCCCAGTTGGTTCAGGGGGAGGTCCTGGGTCCGGCCCCTGAGCCGGACCGGGGGACGAAGGGCAATTCTTCCAGTGCTCCTGCGCCTCCGCCGGCCTGGGCCGGCATGGAGGGAGAAGTCGTTTTGAACGGCTGGGCCGGGGACCGGCCGGTGTGGGAGGCGGTGCTTCTGCCTGCTGCCCAACGGGGAAGCCAGGCCGTCCCCAAGCTTCGGGTACTGCTGGCCGCCTGCTTTGGCGCGGAAGAACGGAGCGATTACCGCAACCGGCTGTTCCATCTGGAGCGGGGGCTGGAGGGGTCCGGCCGGACCTGGATTTTGCTGGATCAGAAGCTGGCCGCCCCCACCGCCGCAGAAACCGCTCCATTCCTCCAGATTGACCGGAAAGTGTCCCGCACCATCCTGGTCCGGGCGCTGGCGGAGCGGCTGAATCCTGCCTGTGGGCGGGTGCGCCGCCTGCTGGCCCAGCGGGCCTTTACCCAGGTCATGGACCAGCATCCGGTCCGGGACTTGGGCCGGACCTTCAACCATGGCGTGCGTCTGGCCTGCTGGCTGGCCCGGTACGGGGAAAAGCTGTTTGCCAGCCCTGGCGGGGAGCAGCCGCCGGCGCTGATTTACTACGGTTCGGCTACAGAGGCGGAAATCTCCCTTCTGTGGGCCCTGGCCCAGATGGGCGCGGATGTGCTCTATATCTGCCCTGTGCTGGAGGCCCGGACGGAATTCTCCCGTCACTTCCTGGCGCAGGACTGGGCGGAGACGGTTCTGGAAGGCAGCCTCCCTCTGGAGCCCTTCCCCCAACGGGAGGAGCGGGTCCGGACGGGGACCACGGCGTATAACGCCTCCAAGGATCTGGACAAGCTGTTGTACAGCGACACCGGCATGTTCCGGGACCGGCAGTTTGCACGCTCTCAGCCGGTGACGCTTCGGACCACCTATGACGAGGTGGGACAGCTCTGGCCGGAGGAGGCCCAATACCGGCCTTCCTTCCAAACCAGGGACGGGGTGGTCTATGTGCCCAACCTGTTCACCAAAATTTCCGGCGTGGACAAGGGGGATCTGAACCTGTACTGGGACAACATCCGAAGCATGATTACCGGGGATACCTGGCTGATTACTGAGGTGCCGTTCCTGAAGGCCGGGGGGCCCTCTATGAGCATGGCCCAGGCCAACGCCTACCTGCACGACGGACGGCTGGACCCCAAGGCGCTGAAGGCATCCCGGTTTTACCGCTATGACTATCTGCCAGATGACACCCAGGATTATATACTGGAAAAAATACAGGCGTTAATTGACTATGACCTGATTATCAACGGGGGACCGGATCTGCCCGCGGCCATGCTGCCGGTGCTGATGAACCTGGACAAGGAGCTGCTGCGGCTGCTGCAGCGGTTTGACTTCACCCGGTCCATCCCCAAGCTGCTGATTGTGGATGTGACAGAGCGGCTGTTCTCCCTGGAGGAATGTATTTTGCTGGCCTTCCTTAACCTGACCGGGTTTGACATCGCTGTGTTTACACCCACCGGCTACCGGAACCTGGAGAAGCATATCCGTCCGGACAGCTTTGACGCCCTGGTGGCGGGGGAGTTTCGGTTTGACCTTACGGTGCCGGACCTGCGCCGGCCCGGCAAGAGCGGATGGCTGGACCGCCTCTTTGGAGGCGCGTAACTGCTTTTTCTTTGGAAGAAAAAGCGGCAAAAAGAACTTCAAACTGCGCGCTTTTGAGCCTTATTTGGGATGGCAGAAGCAAGAGTACAGGAAGGGTGCTAGATTTCGGGGTAAGCACGATTGAGAATCCTGCCGCAGTACAACAGCTTGAGGCGTTTTTCGTTCAAGAAAAGAGGGGGTAGCTTATGAGCTTTGACCCGGCGGCCTGCCGGCGGGAGCTGGCTCAGAACCTGGACGGATCGGAGGAGCTGGACGCCTTGGTCAGCCAAATCGGCGTTTTTGACACACAGAGCATCGTCACCTTTGGCAGCGGCGCTGCGGAACAGGCCGGTCAGTGTGCGGACCGCATCCTTCACAGTGAGCTAGGCCGGGTGAGCGATTCCGGGCCGCTTCTGACGGCCTTGGGCCGGGTGATGGAGCAGTTCGACCCGGAGGAAGCTGCCGGGGGAAAGAAAACGAGCGGCTGGCACCCTTTTTCCGGCAAACGAAAGCAGGATCCCAACCAGCTGTTGGACAAATACCGGGCCATGGGCGGCGATGTGGATAAGGTCTACATTGAGCTCAAAAAGTATGAGGCTGAAATCCAGCGCTTTCAGGGGAAACTACAGGAGCTGCTGGACGCCAATGTGCGAAGCTATCAGCTGCTGGTCAGATACATTCTGGCCGGTGAGGAGGGTCTCCGGCAGATGGAGTCCTATTTGACGGGGCTCCGGGCCGATTTGACCCGGCGGCCAGGAGACCGGGCGCTTCAGTCTGACTGTGAAGCCGTCCAGCGGGCCAGCGGGCTGCTGGAGCGGCGGCTCCACGACCTGCATGTGGTCGAAATTGTGGCTTTGCAGGCGATTCCCATGCTTCAGACCATGCAGTATAACAACGAGTGCCTGATGGAAAAAATCCGCTCGGCCTTCCTAGTCACCCTGCCCGTGTTCAAGCAGGCCCTGGCCCAGGCTGTCCGCCGCAAGCGGCAGAGCCTTCAGGATCAGGCCATGCGGGCCCTGGAGGAGCGGACCAGGGAGCAGAGCAGGGCACAAAGCGCCGGAGAGACCGGACAGGAGGAATCCCTGAAGGAAACCTGGCGCACCATTGTCAATGGAATCGAGGAGACCCGGCGGATCCAGTCGGATACCGAAACCCGGCGGGCGGCGGACGCCGTACAGCTGGGCAGGCTGGTTCAATCCCTTCCGGGGGTCTGATTTTCGCTTTCCTCGCGCATTCGCGCGTTTGAAAGATAAAAAACTCAAATTTCAGAATCAAAAAGGAGTGCATGAACATGCCTATCAATCTTTCCAAGGGACAAAAGGTGGACCTGACCAAGGGCAACGCTGGCCTGGATAATATTCTGGCCGGCCTGGGCTGGGATACCAACCGCTATGACGGCGGCCACGATTTTGACTTGGATGTCTCCGTGTTTATGACCGGTGACAGCGGCAAGGTGGAGGCCGATACCAATTTCGTCTTCTACAACAACCCCCAGGACGCCGCTGGCAGCGTCATCTACGCCGGCGACAACCGGACCGGCGAAGGGGAAGGGGACGACGAATCCGTCACCATCACTCTGAGCAAGGTGCCTGCCAACGTGCAGAAGATTTCCTTTACTGTCACCATCCACGAGGCTGACGCCCGGGGCCAGAACTTCGGCCAGGTGTCCAACGCCTATATCCGCATTTTGGATACCGCCAAGAATGAGGAACTCATCCGCTACGACCTGGGTGAGGATTACTCTATCGAGACCGCCATTGTGGTGGGTGAGCTGTACCGCCACGGCGGGGATTGGAAGTTCGCCGCCGTAGGATCCGGCTTCCAGGGCGGTCTGGCGGCTTTGTGCCAGAACTTCGGGCTCAGCGTCTGAAAACGTAACATAAAACGGTTCGGTACTTCCATGAAGCGGAAAATTACGGTGATTCTGAGGCCGGTATGTAGGGGCGGGGCAGGCCGCGCCCCACAACGTCCTGTTTTCGGCGGTAAATTTAAAACATGAAGAAGTACTGGGCGTTTTTTTAAAGAGAGGATGAATCAACGCTATGGCAATTTCCCTGCAAAAGGGTCAGAAAATTGACCTGAGCAAAAAAGACGGCTCCCAGCTGACCAACCTGATGGTGGGCCTGGGCTGGAAGGAAGTCAAACAGGGCGGTGGCCTGCTGGGCCTGTTCAAGCAGAAGGTGGACGTGGACATCGACGCCTCCGTCATCATGCTGGGGGAGGACGGCAAGATTCCCACCCGGGACGAGATTATTTTCTTCAACCACAAGGACCATCCCACCGGCTGCGTCCATCATTGCGGCGACAACCTGGTGGGCGGAAAAATGGGCGGCATGGAGGATTCCGAGCAGGTGCTGGTAGACCTGGACCGAGTGCCTGCCAACGTCTCCCGCATCGTGTTTGTGGTGAATATTTACGACTGCGTCAAGCGCAAGCAGCACTTCGGCATGGTGGAAGACGCCTATATCCGTATTGTAGACAAGAACGCCAACGAAACCATTGCCAGCTATAACCTCACTGAGGATTACTCAGGCAAAACGTCTATGATTGTGGGCGAGATTTACCGCCAGTCCGGAGCCTGGAAGTTCAACGCCATTGGACAGCCTGGCTACGAGGCCGGTATTTCCGACTTGGTTGGCAAGTACACCTGATTACAAAAGGCTATATTTAGAGGAGGAATGACAAATGGCAATCAATCTTTCCAAGGGTCAGAAAATCAGCCTCAGCAAGGAGGCCCCCAATCTGAAGGTGGCCCTGGTGGGCCTGGGCTGGGACATCAAGCAGTACGACAGCGGCGCGGACTACGATCTGGACGCCTCAATCTTCCTGCTGGACGCCAACGGCAAGTGTGCCAACGACTCTGACTTCATCTTCTACAACAACCTGTCCTCCGGCGGCGTGACCCACTCCGGCGACAACCGGACCGGCGAGGGCGACGGCGACGACGAGGCTGTCACCATTGAATTTGACAAGGTGCCCAGCTATGTGGAGAAAATCGCGGTTACCGTCACCATTTATGACGCGGTGGCCCGTGGCCAGAACTTCGGCCAGGTCTCCAACGCTTTTGTCCGCTTGGTGGATAAGCAGTCCGGCACAGAGCTCCTCCGGTTCGACCTGGGCGAGGATTACTCCACCGAAACCGCCATTGTTTTTGCGGAAATCTACCGTCATAACGGCGAGTGGAAGTTCTCCGCTGTGGGCGCCGGCTTCTCCGGAGGACTGGAAGCCCTCTGCCGGAATTACGGGCTCAGCGTATAACCAAAAATGACAAGGCCCCTTCCCTGCGTGACCATGCAGGGAAGGGGTAAAGGTTGGCGACATGAAGTATTTTGATTATTTGAAAGAGGCGGACCAGGAGGCGCTTTTTTTTCGCCGCCCGGAGCCCTTTTCCAAAACCACAGAGCGGGAGGTCCTGCGGGGCGGACTGGGGGGCCTGCTGTACACACCAGGCTCCAGCCGGACCATCGCGTCCATGCTGCTGACCCGCAAGGTCCGTGACCTGACCGCGCTGTCCATCTGCCTGGAAGACTCGGTGGGCGACCTGGAGCGGGTGGAGGCGATGGAAAACGTGGGACAGCAGCTCAGCCAGGTGAGGGACGGGCTGGAACGAGGACTTCTGACGCCCGATTCCCTGCCACTGATTTTTATCCGAGTCAAAAGCGTGTCAATGCTGGAAGAAATGGCGGACCTGCTGGTCCGCCACAGTCCTGTCCTCACCGGCGTCATTCTGCCCAAGGTCACAGCGGATTCCCTGGCGGCGGGGCTGGCCCTGACGGAGGAAATCCACCGCCAGTGCAAAGATCCCTTTTACGCCATGCCTATTTTGGAGTCGGCAGAGCTGATGACCAGCGGGGACCGGCTGGGCCTGCTGCGAGCGTTGCGGGACCAGACTGACCGGTTCTTTGACCGGGTGCTGAACATCCGGGTGGGCGCCACAGACTTGAGCGGCGTGCTCGGCATCCGCCGCCGGAGAGACACCACCGTCTATCAGGTGGGAGCAGTGGCCGGCTGCATCAGCGACGTGATTCGGGTGTTTGGCCCAGAGGACCGCTACACCATCAGCGGCCCAGTATGGGAGTACTTCCGCCCAGTGGAGCAGGCCATGGAGTCCGGCCAATGGGCCGAAATCGAAGGCCTGCTGCGGGAGGTCTCGCTGGACCAGCAAAACGGCTTCTGCGGAAAAACCTGCGCCCATCCGGCCCAGCTTCTTCCGGTGCAGGCCGCCTATGGGGTGCCCTGGGAGGCCTGGCAGGACGCCAGCGCCATTTTGGAAGGGGACCGGGACTGGAAAGGGGTATTATCCAGCGCAGAGAAGAACAAAATGAATGAGCTGAAGCCTCACGCCCTCTGGGCGCGGCGGGTGCTCCGGCAGGCCCGTTTTTTTGGCGTGTACCGGCCGGAGATCGGGATTCCGAACTTGTTCCGGACCGCCTGCAAAGGAGGCGCGGCATGAGCCGGGTATGCCCTTCGGCGGGACAAAATCTCCGTCTGACCCTGGAGCTGGACGGTCTCCGCTTTGGACTGACGCCGGAGGATTTGTTCCGGCTGGCCCTCCGGCAGAACCGGCAGCGGGCCTTTCTCTTTGTCAGCCCGGTGCTGGGCAAGCACATTCCTCAGCGTCCCGCCGCCTTGCTGGCGGCAGGCAAGCTGCTGTCCCTGGCCATGGAGGGGACGGAATCCCCCGGACGCTGGACAGAGGTTCTGCGGGGCGCGGACCGGACGCCCTTCCCGGCCCTTGTGGAGGAGCTGGAAGAGAGCCAGATTTGCCTTGGGGCAGAGGAACGCACCCTGTTCGTGGGCTTCGCCGAAACCGCCACCGGACTGGCCCGTTCTGCCGCGGCCTGCTACCGGGGGGAGTGCGCCTATATCAGCACCACCCGGCTGGACTGTCCGGGACGGACAGCCATCACCTTTGAGGAATCCCATTCCCACGCCAAAACCCACCGGCTCTATCTGGACGGACAAGAGCCATTCGCGGCTTCCTGCCGCCGGGCGGTCATCATTGACGACGAATTCACCACGGGAAGCACCGCTCTGAAGCTGGCGGAGGCCCTGCACAGCCGGTTCGGTATTTCCCGATTCGTGCTGCTCTCCCTGCTGGACTGGACGGACGGAAGCCTCTGCCAGGCCATGGAGGCGCGGTGCGGACTTCAAATCCGGCAGGTGTCCCTGCTTCACGGGGCCATTGGCGGGGTAGAGGCCGGAGAACCGCCGCCGGCGGCGCTGGACGACTGGCGGGGCCGGGGAGTTGGCTCGGAGCCGCTGGTCCTCTCTGAATCCGGTCTGGGCACAGGCCGCTTTTTGCTTTCCCCTGCTGGACAGGCGGAGGATCGGGAGGCCTGCCGGAGGCTGGCCCAGGCCATCGGACCGGTGGAACCGGACACCCTGGTGCTGGGGACGGAGGAGCTGATCTATGAACCGGCCCTTATCGCCGGATACCTGGGGGCAGCGGCCTTCCATTCATCCACCCAAAGCCCGGTGTATCCGCTGCCAGGCTCCGGCGTTGAAAACGGCGCCTGCTTTGACCCGCCGGACTGCTACAGCGGGGCCGGTTACCTTTACAATGTACCCAAGGGCCGGTACAGCCGGGCCATTGTGCTGGGCGAGGAGAAGACGGCCAGCCCCCAGGCCCTGGCCCAGCTGGCGGACTGGCTCAAATGGCGGGGCTGTGCACGGACGGAGGTGGTGCTTCTGTGAATCGAAAACTTCCCCTGGACCCGCCGGGCAGCTTTGCCCCGGAGGACGTGACCCTGCTCCTTCAGGACGTGACCGGCCGGGTGGAGGAACGGGACGTGACGGTGCGGGAGCGGGAAATTCAGGCCGGCCGGCACTACTCGGAGGACCTGCCGGTGGAGCGGCCCCCCAGCGCCGCCTACTTGAAGGTGTTTGACCAGCTGATGGAGCGGCAGCTTCCCCAGGTGGCCCTGTACACCGGCATCCTGACCCGGCTGGTGCTGGAAACCCAGCCCAAGCCGGCCCTGGTCTCCCTGGTTCGGGCGGGCGTGCCCTGCGGGGTGCTCATGCGCCGGTATGCCGCCCGGATGATGGGCCGGGAGCTGCCCCACTACGGAATCAGCATCATTCGGGGAAAGGGCTTTGATGAGGCGGCAATCTCTTACCTGCTGGACCGCCATGCCGCCGAAGAGCTGGTCTTTGTGGACGGCTGGACCGGCAAGGGCATGATTGCCAAGGAGCTGGCGGAGTCCTGCGAAGCATACAACCAGAAGCACGGCGCGGCTCTGCGGCCCGCCTTGGCCGTATTGGCGGACCCCGCTCATGCGGTTTCCCTGTACGCCACGCGGGAGGACTTTGTAAACCCTTCCTGCTGCCTCAACAGTACGGTGTGCGGACTCATCAGCCGCACGGTTCACAACAAGGCGCTGATTGGACCGGATGAATTTCACGGCGTGCGGGTCTATTGGGAGTTTGCGCCCATGGACCAGACCGCCCGCTATCTGGACGGGGTGTGCCGCTGGTTTGAACCGCTGGAAGAGAAGATCGAGGCCGGGTTCCAGGCCGTGCTGGCGGAGGACCGGACGCCGGACTGGGCGGGCATGGAGGCGGTGCGCCGGATTGCAGGGGCCTTCGGCGTGTCCGACCTGAACCGGGTCAAGCCCAGCATCGGGGAAACCACAAGGGTTTTGCTCCGGCGGGTGCCAGACCGGATTTTGCTGCGAGAGGCGGAACATCCGGACGCGGCCCATATCCTGCTGTTGGCCCAGGAAAAGGGGGTGCCGGCCACCATATGCCCGGACATGCCCTACCTCTGCTGCGGGCTGATCGCGGACAAGCGGGGGGCTGACCTATGATTTTCGCCGCTGATTTGGACCGCACCCTGATTTTTTCCCAGCGCCGGCTGGACCCCAACGGCCCTGCGGTGATTCCCGCCGAATACCGGCAGGGGAAGCCCTTCGGTTTCCTGACTCCCGGTGCGCTGGAGGCCCTGCGGGTCCTTCAGCGGAAGACGGTCTTTTTCCTCAACACCATGCGGGGGCTGGAACAGGCCCGGCGAGTGGAATTCATAGCCAGCGGGAGCTGCCCATATCTGGCGCTCCAAAACGGACTGTACCTCTACCGGAACGGAGAGGAGGACAGAGAATGGTCAGCACGGGTCCGGCGGCTGGTAAATGAGCTGCCTCTGGGGCTGTCCGATGGGGCAGCGCGGGTGCTGAACGCTCTGCCAGGCATCGAATGTCTTTCCAAGCAGTATGAATATCTGGCGGTCTTTTTTGTGGACGGGCCAGCGTTCGACGACACTGCCTGCGTTCAGCTGGCTGGAGAGTTGGCCCGGCTGGGCTGGGCCCTCTGCCGGCAGCGGCGGAAGCTCTACCTCTGGCCCAAGGCCATTGACAAGGGCGCGGTGCTGGAACGGGTGCGGGATTGGGAAGATGGCATGGAAGCGGTGGGCTTTGGAGATTCCGGCTTTGACCTGCCCATGCTTCGGGCCTGCCAGACCGCCTGGTCCCTGCGGGACTGCGAGCTCTGGGGCCGGGATTGGGGCTTTCCCATCCACTTCTCCGGCGCGCCGGCTCAGGCTGGTACGGAGGAGGTGCTGCGCCGCATTGCGGGAATTTAAAGTTCTTTTTGCTTCTTTTTCTTTCAAGAAAAAGAGGAGAAAACGTGTCTTTTTGTTAACGTTAGGAGAACATTATGCTCAAAAATTATGAAATCGACGCATTAACCGAACAACAGGCGGAGGAAAGCCGCAAAAAGTACGGCAGCAATGGCCTGACGCCGCCGGATCAGTCTTCCTTCTGGGCGGAGCTGTGGGACACCTTCCGGGGCGACGCCCTCATCCGTATTCTCACTGTGGCCCTTGTCATCACTGTGGTTTTCGCCATTCTGGGCGTGGGCGACTGGCTGGAGGCGGTGGGCATTGCCATCGCCGTGGTGCTGGCCACTACCGTGTCTACCTACAGCGAGTATTCCAACAACCAGCTCTTTCAGACCCTTCAGGACGAGTACTCAAAAATTCTCTGTAAGGTCTTCCGGCGGGGGGACACCGGCGTCCAGGTCTGCAATCTGAAAATCGACGACGTGGTGACTGGCGACTATGTGCTGCTCCAGGCCGGTGACAAGGTCTGTGCCGATGGCGTCCTCATCAGCGGGGACATCAAGGTCAATCAGGCCAGTCTGAACGGCGAGAGCGAGGACGCGCCCAAGACCGCCGCGGAGGACGGATATGACTACAATCCCGACGTGGTGGACTTCCTGGACGCGCACAAGGTCTACCGGGGCGCGGTTGTCACCAGCGGCGAGGGCATCATGCTGGTCAAGTGCGTGGGCGACAAGTCTCAGTTCGGCCGTCTGGCCTCCGAGCTGAAGGAGGAGGACGAGCGGGAATCCCCCCTGAAGGTCAAGCTGGGCAAGATAGCCGACGCCATTTCCAAGTTTGGCTATATTGGCGGCACCCTCATTGCCATTGCCTTTATGATCAACTGCGCTTTTCTGAATCCCACCCTGCTGCCCGGCGCGGCGTCCTACTTCTCCGGGGACAACCTGATGCAGATCCTGCGGGACCTGGTCTCCTCCGTCACCCTGGCGGTGGTTATCATCGTGGTGGCGGTGCCTGAAGGCCTGCCCATGATGATTGCCCTGGTTTCCGGCCTGAACATGAAAAAGCTCTTGAAGGACAACATCCTCATTCGGGAAATCGACGGTGCGGAGACGGCCGGCAGCCTGAACATCCTCTTTTCCGACAAGACCGGCACCATCACCAGAGGCGCGCTCCAGGTGGTGGACTTCATCTCCCCAGAGGATAGGGACTACCAGAGTTTTCAGAGTATTCCTGAGCAGCTGCGGGAAATGCTGCTCATCAACATTTGCGGCAACACCAATGCCATTGCCCTGGTGAACGACGGCAGGCTCCAAGTCACCGGCGGCAATGCCACCGAGCGGGCCCTCCATGAGTTCGTGGGCCCGGAGGGGACTCTGGCCTATGAAAATTACCGGCTGGAGTGTGTGGACAGCTTGATGTTCAACAGCGCCAACAAGTACTCTGCCAGCCTTCTCAAGGGCGGCAAGCTGAACCGGACCATCATCAAGGGCGCGCCGGAAAAGCTGCTGGGCCGCTGCACCCATTACTACGATGAGCATCTGGAGGTCCACGAGCTGACCAACGATATCCGGGCCAAGCTGGAGGAGCGCATGTCCGCCCTCTCTGAAAAGGCCATGCGGGTGCTTGCCTTCGCCACCTCTGACAACCGCATCGGGGACCACCTCTTGCAGGACATGACCTTTGTGGGCATGGTGGGCATTCGGGACGAGCTGCGGCCCGAGGCCGTGGAGGCCATCCGCACCGCCCGCCGGGCGGGCATCCAGGTGGTCATGGTCACCGGCGACAAGAAGGAGACCGCCGCCGCCATTGCACGGGACGCCGGCTTGATTCAGTCTGCCGGCGATCTGGCCCTTACCAGTGAGGATCTGGCCGCACTGTCCGACGATGAGCTGAAAAAGACCCTGCCCCGTCTGCGGGTGGTGGCTCGGGCCCTGCCCACCGACAAGAGCCGTCTGGTCCGGGTCTCCCAGGAGCTGGACCTGGTGGTGGGCATGACCGGCGACGGCGTCAACGACGCTCCTGCCCTCAAGAAGGCGGACGTGGGCTTTGCCATGGGCTCCGGCACCGAGGTGTCCAAGGAGGCCGCTGAAATCACCATTCTGGACGACAACTTCAATTCCGTGGTCAAAACCGTGCTCTACGGCCGGACCATCTACAACAACATCCGGAAGTTCATCGTATTCCAGCTTACCATCAACATCAGCGCTGTGCTCATCGCCCTCATCGGCCCCTTCCTGGGCATGGGCACCCCTCTGTCTGTCACGCAGATGCTCTGGGTCAATATCGTCATGGACACCCTGGCCGCGCTGGCCCTGGGCGGCGAGCCCGCCCTGGACCGCTATATGGACGAGAAGCCCAAGCGCCGGGACGAGTCCATCATCAGCCCCAATATGTGGTCCTCGCTGCTGGTCATGGGACTTTACCTCACGGCAGCCAGCCTGCTCTTCCTGCTGCATCCCTTCTTCCAGGGCCTGTTCCGGGCCGACGGAGCAGAGGTTTACCAGGGGCATGACATCTACTTCATGACCGGCTTCTTCTGCTTCTATGTGCTCAGCGCCATGCTCAACGGTTTCAACGCCCGGACGGAGAAGCTCAACATCTTCGACAACATCGGCCAGAACAGAATGTTCCTGTACGTGATGGGCCTGATCGCTGTGGTCCAGGTGCTGATGACCTTCATCGGCGGCTCCATCCTCCGCACCGCTCCGCTGACCCTGAACGAATGGGGCGTCGTGATTCTGCTCTCCCTCATCGTTCTGCCAGTGGGCACCCTGCGGAAGCTGATTTTTCCCGAGAAACACGCTTAGTTCTTTTTCTTGAAAGAAAAAGAACCAAAAAGAACTTCAAGCTGGTTCTATTGCCAGACTTTCGGTAGAACCAGTTTAAAGTTCTTTGCCAAGCTTTCTTTCAAGAAAGCGGAAAGGAGGCTTTGTTCCCAATGATGGACTTTTTGCGCGGTCAGAAGGAATCCATTCGCAAGCTCTGCGGCGGTCTGGAATTGGAACTGGAGATCTATCACCGGGCTCCGGTGGTAATCGACGTGTCCTGCTTTGGCCTGGACGCCTCGGGCCGGCTGTCTGACGAGCAGTATTTTGTCTTCTACAACCAAAAGCAAACGCCGGAGGGCGCTGTCCGTATGGAGGACGGCGCCGCCACCGGCGCGATTACCTTCCACCTCAGGCTGGACGCATTGCCCCAGCACATTGACAAGCTCTCCTTCACCGCCGCCATCGACGGCACCCGCACCATGCAGGAGCTGGAGAAGGGCTATGCGCGGCTGCTGAACAACGGGCAGGAGGCGGGCCGGTTCTCCTATGACCGGACCCACTTCGGAGCGGAACGGGCCATCGTCATCTGCGAGCTCTACCGCAAGGGGGACGACTGGCGGATCAACCCGGTGGGCCGGGGCTTCAACGGCGGACTAAAGGCGCTGGTGGAGAGCTTTGGCGGCGTGGTGGCCGGGAGCCCCTCCCGCAATCCGGCCCGGCCCGCGCCGCCGCCGCGGCCTGCACCCAAGCCGGCCCCCTCCAGAGGCCGGAGCTCCTCGGTGAACAGCATCATTTCCGCCCTGCCCGCCCACGTCTGTTCCCGCATGGACAACCTGGCCCGGCAGTGCCGGGGAGATACCGAGTACCTGTCCATCATCTACCGGAGCATGTTCGCCGCCCTGGCCTCTTACCCCAAGGTGGCGGAGGAAAACGTTCAGGTGGTGATGTGCGCCGACGCGTCCGGCTCTATGTACGACCTGTACCGGGGCGGGCGCATCCAGCGGGTGGTGGACAAATTTTTTACATTCGCCTCCACATTGTCAGAGCGGGGGACCATGGATTTGTGGGCCTTCGGCGCGAAAAGCCGCCAGTTCGGCGCGGTGACCATGGACAACGTGCGGGACTACACCTTTGCCGAGTCCGGCGGCTTTGAACGCTGGATGAGCATGCTTAACTATCAGATCAACAACGAGCCGGAGGCCATGCGGGACATTACCATGATATACGGCGCTCAGCGCCAGCCGGTTCTGGTGCTCTTCCTCACGGACGGCCGGCTCAGCTCAGACTGGGAGATTGAGGAGATATTGATTAAAACATCCCGATTCCCGCTCTACTGGCAGTTCGTAGGCCTTCACGGAGATCAGTACGGAATTCTGGAGCGTCTTCAGGAAATCGACGGCCGGCATACAGAGAACGCCGGGTTCTTTAAGGTGGACGATATCGACGACATGACAGACGGCGAGCTCTTTCACGCGCTGCTGTCCAACCTGGAGGAGTGGCTTCAAGAGATTTCCTATAAAAACATGCTGGAATCTTGAAAAAATGTCCCCTGGCTATGGCCAGGGGACATTTCTTGTTATGGATTTTTCTTAGAAGCTGTATTCACAACCGTTGAACGGCATCTGAACTCGTCTTTTGCCGTCACGCTGCGTCAATTTTTCTTGGAATCCACCAAGGATTCCGGTGAAAAATTGTCTTGCCTTACAACAAAATCCGTCGCCCATCTGCCATCCCCCGGTTATGAATACAGCTTCTTAGACTTGATTTCCGCCCGGTGCCGGATCTGGTCCAGATCCCGGTTCTTCCGGTTTTGGGCTGTAATGAGCTCAGAAATAGCTCCGCTGACCCGATCCATCTCCTCGTGAAATGCACGGGCGGAAACCCGCAGGGCTCCGTGCCCCAAGATAATGAGCTGTTCCAGCCCGTCGGAGGTGGCGACCCGCACCCGGTGCTCCCGCGCGATTTCATAGGTGGCCCGTTCGATGTAGGTGTCGGCAGTCTCAGCCTCTTTGGTGTAGACCACATAAATATTGTGATAACGGCTGACTTCTCCCGTGCTCCGGGGGACCTTATAGGCGTCAAAGACCAGGATGACCACGCACTGCTTGTACCCTTGGTAGCTGCAAAGCAGGTCCATCAGCATCCGGCGGGCTGCGTCCACATTGTCCTGAGCCACTGATTTCAGCTCGTCCCAAGCGAAAATAATGTTGTAGCCGTCTACCAGCAGGTATTCCGGCCCCTGCTTCTGCGGGCGGATGGGATGCCGGACCTCCTCCTCCGACGGACGGGGAGGCGGCCGGAAGTCCCGCCGCTTGACCGGTCCGTAGGTCCGCTCAAAAATAGCTTGCAGTTCCTTGTCCTCAGCGGCGGAACCGGCATAGGAGGTTCGGCGGACCGGGGGAGCCTCCGGCTCCGGTTCCGCTGCTTGGTCCAGCCGGAGGCCGGTGTCGATGTGCATGTAGTCCCGCACTTGCTCCCAGGGGACCACAAAGCCAGCCCCATGAGCGCAAAAGACGGAATCTGCCGGGTTGTCCACATCGCGCTGGCTGTCGTAGCCCAGCGCGGCAATCACCTCTTCAGGGTTGTGGCAGGGGGCGTAGCCCTGCACAGTGCAGGTGAGCCGCCCTTCCCCTCGGGTGTAGGAGGCCACCTCCTGCCAGTAGTTCCCCATAGTGCTCACCGGGGCGGAGCCGGCGAGCACCGCCCGGTCCCCGTCCAATTCCGGCGCTTCCAAAGTCCCAAACCGCTGCTGAAGGTCGGTCATGGCCCTGCCCACCGTCTCGGCGGGCAGCTCCAGCCGGATGGAATAGTAGGGCTCCAACAGCACACTCTGGGCCTGCATAAGCCCATGCCGGACTGCCCGGTAGGTGGCCTGCCGGAAGTCGCCGCCCTCTGTGTGCTTGGGGTGGGCCCGGCCTGCCAGCAGAGTGATGGACAGATCGGTGATGGGGGAGCCCGTGAGCACGCCCCGATGAACCTTTTCCTCCAGGTGGGTCAAAATGAGCCGCTGCCAATTCCGGTCCAGGGTGTCTTCACTGCAAACGGTGTCGAATTGCAGGCCGCTGCCCCGCTCTCCCGGCTCCAGCAGAAGGTGGACTTCCGCGTAATGACGGAGGGGCTCGAAGTGGCCCACCCCCTCCGCCGGGGTGGCGATGGTCTCCTTGTAGACAATGCTGCCCGGACCGAAGCTGACCTTCAGGCGGAACCGCTCCTCAATGACCCGGCGCAGGATTTCCAGCTGGATTTCTCCCATCAATTGGAGCCGCAGCTCCCGCGCGTGCTCATCCCAGACCAGATGGAGCTGGGGGTCCTCCTCTTCCAGTTGGCTTAGCCTCCGCATGGCGTCGTGAGGGTCACAGTCCGGCGGCAGAATTAGCTGATAGGTGAGCACCGGTTCCAGGCTGGGGAGGGCGGATTCCGGTTCCACACCCAATCCCTGGCCGGGACGGGTCTGGCTCAGACCAGTGACCGCACACACGGTTCCGGCGGAAATCTGGTCTGTGGTCTGGAACCGAGAGCCGGAATAGATGCGGATTTGATCCACCTTTTCTGTCCAGCCGCCATCTTGGCTGGACAGGGAGTCCTTTACCCGCAAGCTTCCGCCGGTCATTTTTAGATAGGTGAGGCGGTTTCCCTGGCTGTCCCGAGCGATTTTGTAAACCTTAGCCCCAAATTTCGCCGGATAGGAAGGGGAAATAGTGTAGCGGGAGAGGCCGGATAAGAATTCGTCCACCCCGTCCAGATGGAGCGCGGAGCCGAAATAGCAAGGGAATAGCTTTCGCTGCCAGATAAGGGCCTGAATATCGCTGTCAGATACCGTGCCGTGTTCAAGGTATTGCTCCAATATGGATTCGTCGCACATGGCGGCGATCTCGTGAATCGCGGCCTCCGGCTGGTTTGGGCCAAAAGATGCACAGCCGTCGTCCAGTCGCTGCCGCAGCTCAGAAAGGCGGAGAGCTTGGTCAGATCCATCCAGGTCCATCTTATTAACAAAAAGGAAGGTAGGGATTTGATAGCGGGCCAGGAGCCGCCAGAGGGTCTGGGTGTGGCCCTGGACACCGCCGGTGCCGCTGATGACCAGAATGGCGTAGTCCAGCACTTGGAGGGTCCGTTCCATCTCACTGGAGAAGTCCACATGACCAGGCGTATCCAAAAGGGTGAGCTCCAGATCTGGCAGGGAAAGCACAGCCTGCTTTGAAAAAATGGTGATGCCTCGTTCCCGTTCCAGAGCTTCAGTGTCGAGAAAGGCGTCCTGATGGTCCACCCGGCCCAGGCGCCGGAGACAACCGCCCCGGTAGAGCATGGCTTCTGACAGCGTTGTCTTGCCCGCATCCACATGGGCCAGCAGGCCGATACAAAGCCGCTTGATTGACTTGTTTTCAAAGCTTGAGCCCACATTCGTCACCCTTTGCTTGTGAATATTTTTTTGATACGTGGAGAATTATAGCATAAGAAAACCCTCGCGTCGATAGGCATTTCTTTCCCAATCCCAATTTAACCTGAAAAAAGCAAAAAGGTCTTGACAAACTAAAACTGGAGTGGTAATATAATCAAGCTGTCTGCGAGGCGGCTGCCATATGAGGAATGATGAGGCAAGCGAAACCGGCGGAAAGAGAAGAAAGAAAACTCAAAAAAGTCGAAAAAAGGGCTTGACAAAGCGAACCGAGTGTGGTAAAGTAAATAAGCTGTCAGCGCGGCAGCGAGCTGCACCTTGTAAATTAAACAACGTGAACGAAACACACA
>JAAWCD010000113.1 GCA_022793095.1 Oscillospiraceae bacterium
ACACCGTCTGAACCGGCCTTTTTCCGTCCTGCGGCGTCAAAAATGCTCGGAATACATCCAGTATTCCTGCGCTTTTTTCCTTGCTGGACGAAAAAATTCCGGCCCATCCAGCGCACCCGGAGATTTTAAACAGGCTCTCAGGGTCTGCATGGAAAGCGCGTATGGGAGCTCGGTAGCGCCGGTGAAGGCGTTGGTGCTCAGCGCGCCCAGCCAGCCTTTTTACTACAACGCCCAGGCTCTGCTGAACTGTCTGCGGCTGCACAGCGGAACGATCACATTGGAGTTTGACGCCGGCGGCCTGCTGGCCATTCGGACCAGGGACAGCCAATACATCCAGTCGCCCATGCGCCCGGCGAGTCAGGTCCGGCGGGCGGCGTAAAGGGGGGATGCCTATGCGCGCTCCAACCGTCTGCCGCTACTGCGGCGGAAAGATCATCAAGGCGAAATCCAGTGTTCTCTATGGAAAGGGGAATCAGACGATCTACCTGTGTACTATGTGCAACGCCTATGTCGGCTGCTACGCGGGCACGGACAAGCCCATGGGCAAGGTGGCCAATCCGGTCCTGCGTCTGAAGCGTCAGGAGACTCACCGCATTTTCGACGCCTACTGGCGGGGACAGGGCCTGACCCGAAGCGCGGCCTATCGCTGGCTGGCCCGGGAGCTGGGCGTTCCAGAGGAAAATGCCCATATCGCGATGATGGAAATGGACGAATGCGAACGGGTCATCCGGCTGTGCCGGGACCAGAAGAAGGAGGCGGCGATATGAAGCGCGGCATCAAGATGACATGGGAGTATGCCGGGAACCATCCGAACGCGGATACACTGTGCGTGAGGATCACCAAATCGCGGGGCAAGCTAACGCTGCATGAAATCGAGGATCTGCTGCTGTACGAGGACAACCAGGCATGGTGCGGACATTACGCCATTTTGGAGAATTGCAGTGAAAGCGCCGCGGACGGAGCCGGCTGGTACATGGAGGATGATCCGAAAGGGGATACTGTCGTCCTTTATAAACTGGATGAAGGTGAATCCTGTCCGGTGTGCGGCGGGCTTACCCCTCCATATGACTACTGCCCGAGCTGCGGAACGGCCTGGAAGGACTGCGATCTGGACATTGAGAAGACGCTCCGACTCATGCGGGAGGAAACGCTCCGTATGCTTCGGGAGTCCGAAAGCAGGGACAGCAGGCTGGCCTGGTATTGGACCTACATCGGGGCCCTGGACCTGGCCCGGCAGCTGAATTTCCTGACCGGGGAGCGCAGGCAGGAGCTCGCGCGGGAATCGGAAGCGTGGAAGCCGGCGTGATCCGAAATCAGAATTAAATTGAAAGGTAGGATGGAACACAATGAACCAGAACTTGCGAGACAAGATGCGCGCCCGGATGGAGGAGGTCCGGGCGCAGGCGGCGGAGCGGGACGATTTGGTCGAGGTCATCGCCATCGCCCTGCTGACCCGCAAAAATGTCTTTATCCTGGGCGACACCGGCCAGGCCAAGAGCTACGCCGTCAATCTGTTTCGCGCCGGCATCACCGGTGCGCGGCAGTTCGAGCGCCTGATGAGCAAGCAGACCGATGAGGAAGCGCTGTTCGGGCGGCTGGACTTGTCCAGCCTGATTCCCGGCGGCGTGCCGGAACACGTGCTGGAGCAGGACGCCCTCTACAGCGCTATGTACCAGAAGCTGAAGGAAAATCTGGACGACACTCTGGACGGCGCTGACGAACAGCGCCGGGAGCTCCTGGACCGGATGGCGCTTCGCCGCCGGGCCCTCTCTGAGCTGCACAGCTGTGAGCCCAGCGTGATTACCAGGGGCAAGATCCCCGACAGCCACATCTGCTTCCTGGATGAGATTTTCAAGGCGTCGGATGGAATCCTCAACGCCCTCTTGACCGCCCTCAACGAGCGCCGCTACACCAACGAGGGCAAAACCATCGGCATTCCCACCATCTCCTTCTTCTCCGCCTCCAATGAGATCCCCAATTTCAACGCGCCGGAGGAAAAGATCCTCAAGCCCCTCTACGACCGGTTTGAGCTGAAGGTGGTCACGGAATATGTCGAAAGCCGGGACGCCCGGCTGGCGGTCCTGAAGCGGAAGCAGGGACAGCGGGGACAGCCTCCCATCGCGGCCCCCATCTCCCTGGCGGAGCTGGAAGAGATGCAGCGGGATGTGCAGAGCATCACTGTTCCGGACCGGGTGAACGAGCTGATGGACGACGTGCTGTGCGAGCTGCGGAGCAGGGGCGTCCACATCTCCGACCGGAAGTATTTCGGCTACGCGCCCATCGCCCAGGCCAAAGCCTGGCTGGAGGGCCGCGACGCGGTGGGGCCTGCCGACCTCACCATTCTGCGCCATTATCTTTGGACCGCGCCGGAAGAGCGCGCCATGATCCAGTCTGTGCTGGAGCGGATGTGCAGCGACCCGCTGAAAGAGCGCCTGGACGGAATTCTGACCGCGGCGCTGGAAAGCTACCAGGACTTTGAAAGCAGCGCGGGCTCCGCGCCCAACACCCGCCGCATCGGCAAGCTGCGGGATGAGTTCATTCAGCTCTATGAAAAGCTGGAGGAACTGCGCGCCAACGCTCAGAGCGACGGCGAGCTGCGGCAGATCGCGGACTGCGTGTCCGAGCTGGAAGGACACAGCAAAAAGGCCCATGAGGCGTCGTCCTTCTGCTACGCGCCCCTGGACCAGATCTACGCCCTGAAAGCAGGCTGACCTGAATCACCGAATCATATAGAAAATGAGGTTATCAGAATGTTGAATTACACAATGCCCCTGTCCGCGGAGGAATCCGCCTTTGCCGGAGAGCATCACGACCTGATCCACAAGTTCCTGCGCATGCACAAGCTTCCTGAAAGCGACTTTTACGACATCGCCGTGTTTGGCTATCTCCGGGCGGTGCGGAAGTACCTGGCCCGGCCGGAGCTGCGCCAGTATCAGTTCAGCACCGTCGCCTTCCGGGCCATGAGCTGCGACGTTCACCACTCCCGGGAGTATTGGAAGCGGGCCAAGCGCCGCAGCCTGGTCATACCGCTGAATGAGGATACGGACGATCTGCGGGATACGACGGCGGAGTCCCTTGACCAGGTGGTTGACCTGGGTGAGCTGGGCCGGAGGCTCACGCCCAGGCAGCGCCGGATCGCCATGCTTCGCGCGGATGGCTACAGTGACCGGGAGATTGCCGGCATCTGCGGGATGAAGCCCGGCGATGTGACGGCGGAAATGGAGGCGGCCAAACGCCTCATCCTGATGGTCCACCCCGACGGCGCCGCGAGAGCGGCCTGATGAAAAAGGAGGAAAATGTAATGTTGAACCGTAGTGTCATGATGGGCCGGCTGTGCGCTGACCCGGAGCTGAGGACGACGCAGAGCGATATTCCGGTCTGTACGTTTCGGATTGCCGTTGAGCGGGATTTCTCCAAGGGCGACGAAAAGAAAGCGGACTTCTTTGACGTGGTAGCCTGGCGGTCTACGGCGGAATTTGTCTGCAAATACTTTGCCAAGGGCCGCATGATCGTGACCGATGGGCGGATGCAGACCCGAGACTGGGTGGACAAAAACAACAACAAGCGCACCACCACAGAGCTGGTGGCGGACCATGTGTACTTTGGCGAGGGCAAACGCGACGGCGGAAGCCAGTCCGCAGGAGAGTCCTCCGGCCGGGAAGAGGGCGGCTATGAAGCGTGCGCCGGATACAGTGCCCCGGCCTTTGGCAGCGTGCCGGATGATTTTGCGCCGGATTTCTAATCTTTGAAACACGCGTGGGGAGGCGGCTTGCCGCTTCCCCCGCGATTTTATGGCGGAAGCAACGCAAAGAATTGGAGGTTTTTCCATGGATACAAAGGAACGCAGCCGCGCGATACAGCTGCTGGAGCAGGAATTCGGCCCGAAGTGGAACCAGATCGTTCAAGAGCTCGGAACGGAAAACCTGCGGCGGCGCGTCGGAAAGGAGCTCACCTCATTTATGGCGTTTCCTGAGCGGGGCCAGGGCGGCGACCGCCGCTGGCGGGGCAACTGTTCTCCGGAGGTGGTGCGCTCCCTCCTGCGCTACGCGCTGGACTGCAAGCATTACAATGGGAAGCAGGTTCAGAATTTTACGCTGCTCGATCCTATGTCGGGCTCCGGCACCAGCTACGCGGCGGCGGAAAGCCTGGGCGTGCGCTCCATCCTCTATGACCTCAACCCCACGCCAGCCTATGGCTGCGGCGGCTGGAACGCCCTGCGGGATGAAGTGGACGAATCGGCGGATTTGATTTTCCTCCACCCGCCGTACCATGATATCATCCCCTACTCCGGTGCGGTGTGGGGCAAAGCCCACAAGGATGATTTGTCCCGCTGTTCCTGCTACGCCGAGTTCATCGACAAGCTCAACTATGTGGTCAAGAAGCTGTTCCTGTCGCTGCGGCGGGATGGCAGGCTTGCGATTCTGGTGGGAGACGTCCGCTCCAAGGGCCGATTCTACTCCATCCAGCAGGATATGATCCGGCTGGGGCAGCCGGAGGCGTTTATCGTCAAGGGGCAGTTTAACTGCGCCAGCGACACCCGCACCTACAAAAAGCCCTTTATCCCTGTGGTGACGGAGTACCTGTTGCTGTACCATAAGCCGGAATCCATGCTGATTCCCTTTTCCATCCGCCGAGAGGCTGTTGTGGACCTTCGGGAGACGGACACGCCGGTCCTGACCTGGCATCATCTGATCCGGCTGACCATGGAGGATCTGGGGGGCCGGGCCAAGCTGTCCGACCTGGGCGACCTGTTGGCACAGCATCCCAAGGCGAAGAAGAATCCTCATTTTCGAGACCGGATTCGCGCCACGGTATATGAGCATCCGAAGCAGTATATTTCCTGCGGAAATGGTGTTTACACACTGAATTACGCTGTGGCGTAGGATTGGCAAAAGGATGCGCCGTCTTATTTTTGGACGAAAACGAAAGAAGGGAAACGGCCTATGCGCACTTACTTCCGCAGTCTGGCTGATGTGATGGAATCCTCGCTGGCGACGGCGGCAAAACTGCTCCGCCCGGCGGCGGGACAGCATCGGGTGCTCAAATCCACACGGCTGGAGGATATGGTGTATCAGGAGCTGCGCCGGAGCGATTCAAAATGGGACGCTCTGGAAGACGTCTGCTGTAAAAAGCTTTCCACCTTCCCGGCCCTCAGCCGCGATATTTACCAGAGCTTTTATTCCCTGAACGTCAGGAAAAACGATGCGGATACCCTGTCAGAAACGGCGAAACGATTTAACAGTCCGATTTTGGATGAGGTGATGCGGGGTGAGAATTATCCCGCGATCAAGGCCGCCTGCGAGGGGCGGCAGCTGCCGGCTTATGAGGCGGCGGGAGCGTTTATCTCTCAGGTGGCCGAACAGCTGGACACGCTGATGGAACGTGAGAAAAAGTCATTGGATACCCTGGAGCGGCTGGGACAGAAGCGGGATGAAAGCATGGACCGACTGAGGGAGCTCCTGGAGCGGCTGGAGCGGTCCGGCCCTGACGCGGAGCTGGAAAAGCAGGCATTGAAGGCGGCCAACCGCGCCCAAAGCCAGGTCAGCCAGGCGGAGGCTGTCAGCCGCATGGTGCGTGACAGCGTGCTTCAAAACCAGGGCTACGTTTCCGCTGTGATTGCCCAGGCTGGAAAGGCCGCGGCGGAGAAGGCGGAGGACACAGCCGCGGTGATTGCCGCCTGGGGAATGGGCGCTGACAGCAGCGGCCCGGAGCAGGTCAAAGCGGACCTGGAGCTGATGGAACGCGTGCGCCAGAGTGAAACCCTCATGGAGGCGGCCCGATATCTGGGACGCTTCAGGGAGCTGATCGCCAGCAGGCGGAAAAACGGCTATGCCTATGGCTGCGGTGAAACGTACAGCATCGAGCTGGGCGGCGATATCAACCGGGCCCTCGGTTCGGAGTTCGCCATGCTGGCCACGCCGGAAACCCTGCCGCTCTTCCTGCGGAAGCTCCAGCGAAAGAGCCTCAAGCAGTACCAGCGCCGGGAGGCCATCTGCAAGGGCGGCGGAGATATCATCTGTATGCTGGATGAGTCCGGGTCCGCCAGAGACGCGGCGCCCTGGTGCAAGGCGGTCGCGCTGGTGCTTCTGGACATTGCCGCACAGGGGAAGCGCCGCTTTGCCATGGTCCACTTTTCCGGCCGGGAAGACTTCAAAACGGATCTGTTCCTTCCGGGGCAGTACAGTCAAGCGGATGTGCTCCGGGCAGCAGATACATTTCTGGATGGAAATACCGATTACGAAACGCCGCTCAGTGAGGCCATTCGCCTGATGGAGCGGGAGGGCTTTGAGAACGCGGACCTGGTGTTTGTGACCGACGGGGCCTGCGCCCTGACGGAGGCGTATCTGGAAGAGCTGAAGAAAAAACAGGCGAAGCTCGGCTTCCAGATCACCGGCGTGCTGCTGGACCAGAATGCCGCAGGGTTTTCGTTCAGTCTGGAATCGTTCTGTACGGAGATCCTTCGGACCAGCGAGCTGTCTCAGGAGCGGATCGCGGAGCGGCTGCTGAATCAGCGGGTGTAGATGAAAAAATGGGCGCGTAAAGGGCGTTGACATAAGAAAACATGAGAAAACCAAGTAAAATCAATGTTTTTTAAGGGCAGCGGAAAACGGGGCGGCGCAAACAAGTGAACAACAGCACAGAAAGCGGGCGATGTCGGCAAGGCATCGCCCGTTTCTGCGC
>JAAWCD010000114.1 GCA_022793095.1 Oscillospiraceae bacterium
ATATCTCAGAATATCAGTTAGAATCAAGTTCCCCCAAATGGGAGCGTCCGATATAGCCAGTGAGTATGGCAGGCCCTTAAGCTTTCTGTATGCAGTGCGGCAGGGAATGCCGTGGTCGTTCAGATACATCACAATTTGAAGTTTGGCCGTACCTTGCAGGAACATCTCGTATATCTTTTTGACGGTTTCAGCGGCCTCCGGGTCAACGATTAGCTGGTGCTTGTCTTTGGGGGTCTTTTATGTAGCCGTAGGGAGCAAAAGAGCCTATGTACTGGCCGTTGCGCCACTTCCCGCATCCGGCCTGCCAGACACTCTTGGATCAGATATTCCTTTTTCTCCAAGTCCATCTCAATTCGTTTTCCCATGCCCGCTCCCCTCGTTCTCGTTTTTCTTGTTTCGCTGTCTGTCTTTTAGGGAGCATATCACGGTATCCATATGAGGCTGCTGCATCTGCCGGAGCCGGTCGTGATGAATGTGAAGAAAATCCAACGGCTCATGTGCAAATACGGTCTATCTCCTGATACAGAAACACGGCGTCTCCCTGGATGCACAAACGCTGGTCCACAGCGGCCAGGGCGGCCACTGTATCAGCTTGCGTTTCATTCAGATCCCCAACAGTAGTCTGCGCCAGCCCATGTCCCGCAGGGGCAGCTGCTGGGATAATGCTCCGCAAGAGAGCTTCTTCGGCCATACGAAGGATGAGATCGACCTGTCTGACTGCGAGTCCTTCAGCCAGGTCAAGGCGGTCATTATTTCAATTTGTCCTTGACATTGGGGACACTTCATAGTCCCAATCTTCCGGGGGTGACAACATTTGCGACAGCAGGCCCTTGGCTTTCAGTGTCAGGTCTTTGTTCCGCAGGTGATGGTTCGACATCACCGTGTACCCCTTGTTCCTCTCCACACGGAACACTGGCATGGTTCTCCGCTCCTTTTGGTGTATGGACATGAAAAAACGCCGCAGACTTTTCTAAATCTGCGGCGTTGGCCTGCCCTTGCTCTATTCAGTTTTTGTGTTCCCACACTCCATATCAATCACGACCGAAACGGTGATGTAGTCCTCAATGCGCTTATTGCGGAGTTTATCGCCCTCGGCATTGAACAACCACATGACGGGCAAAGTGCTGGAAACGCAGGATTTCTACAAGTTTCCTCTTTGCAGCAACACAACCGTCTCCACATGGATGGTCCTGGGGAATAAATCAACCGCCTCCACCTGCTGAAGCTTGTACCCGCCCTCGGCCAGCCGTTTCACATCCCGCCCAAGTGTGGCCGGATCGCAGGAGACATACACCACCCGTTCCGGCCCAATTTCCAGAATAGCCTCAATCACCTCAACACTTAAGCCCTTCCTGGGCGGATCCACTACCACGACTTGAGCATGCAGCTCCTCCTCAGCCAGCTGGGTGGCCACCTCTCCTGCGTCCCCCAAGAAAAACCGGACATTTTTTACCCCATTGGCCGCCGCGTTTTCCTTCGCGTTCTCAATGGCCTCCGGCACAATCTCCGCCCCAATGGCCTCTTGTGCCCAGCGGGCCATGGTCAGTGTGATTGTTCCTGCACCGCAGTACAGATCTAAAACCCGCTCCTCACCAGTCAGCCCAGCAAACTCCACTGCCCGCTCATACAGCATCTCCGCTTGAGGAGTGTTCACCTGATAGAAAGAGGGAGCGGACAGCCGGAAGGTGAGCCCACACATCTGGTCATCCAGCCAGTCCTGCCCCCATAAAAGCCGGTACGCATCTCCCAGAATGACGTTGGTTTTCCGGGTGTTGGCGCCCAGCACCACGCCTACCGTCTTCGGCCAGGCTGCACGAATCTGATCTGTCAGTTCCTTCTCCCAAGGCAGACAGTCCCCGTTGGCCAGAATACAAGCCAGCGCCTCACCCTGACGGTTGGAGCGGACGTAGACGTGGCGAATCAGCCCCTGGCCGTTCTGCTCATCATAGGCCGGAATTCGATACGCCTCCATCCATGCCTTTACTGCGCCTCTGATGTGGTCCGCCCCCTCGCTTTGCAGCAAGCAGCGCTCCACATCAATCACATCGTGGCTTCGTGCCCGATAAAATCCCAGCCGGGGACCCTCCGCAACCGGAAACTGGCTCTTATTCCGATAACGTTTCATCTGTTTCGCGCCGTGGATTACGGAAACCTCCACGTCCTGTCCGCCAATCCGGCGGAGGCAGTCCTCCACCTTCTGCCGCTTGAACGCCAGCTCCTCCTCGTAGCTCATGTGCCGGAGTTGACAGCCGCCGCATTTAGGATAGTGAGGGCAGTCCGGCTTGCGGCGGGCCGGAGCGGGATCCAGCACTTCTGCCAGCCGGCCCCACGCGGCGGTTTTGCCAACCTTCATCAGCGTAACCCGGCACCGCTCCCCCTGGAGCGCTCCCTTGACAAATACTACCCGGCCATCCTCTGCCCGGGCCACTCCTTCACCATCGCTGCCGTAGCCTGTAACAGTCAATTCCATTGTGTCGTTCTTTTTCACACGACTCACTCCAATCTTCGATTTTTTCAAGCCCATTTTTCGATGAAAGATAAAAAGTGTTGTTAAGATCCTATCTCAAACTGATTCGCACGCATCTTGCCTGCATCTTTTTCGCAGCTGAACACGAATGGATTCGCTTTTCGGCATTTTCTACATTATATCCAAGACCAGGCCTTTTGTCACGCCTCAATTTCCATGCCCGCTCCAGACTGCGGAAGGGGTCCGGAATCGAAATAGCCCCGTGAAAAAATTAAAAATGGGGGTTGACAAACAGACGCATGGTGTATATAATAGGAACAACTTCATCAAAGTAAACCAATGACGGAGAGAAGTAGTTCGGGCAGTCCGTTCCAAAGAGAGCTGTGGGTGGTGGGATCACAGTGTGCGGAAACGAATGAATGGACTCCAGAGGGCGGCTTGAACGGCTGTTGCCAAGTAGGTGCCGACGGGACCCCACCCGTTATCCATCGGGCGCGCATGATGGTGCGTGAAGCGAGCGGACGTTTTTACGTCAATTTGGGTGGTATCGCAGGAGTACAGCTCTTGTCCCATTGTGGGACAGGGAGCTGTTTTTTGTTCCCCAGAGCCGTACTCCCAGGCAAGGCCGATTGGCGCCGGCCCCTCCATCAGCCATCCAAAATCTATTTTAATGGAGGAATATCCTATGAAAACGAACACATTCAAGAAGCTTCTGTCCCTGGTCTCCGCAGTCGCGCTGACGCTCTCTCTGGCTGCCTGCGGTGGGGGAAATGACATCTCAGATTCCCAGGGCGGCACCGGTCCTTCGACCGCCCAGCCGGCGGGAACTCAACCTGTGGGCCCGCAGGGCTCCACGGCCAATCCCGAGGATGGGCGCTACAAAATCGCAGTGGTCAAGCAGATGGACCATGCTTCCCTGGACGAAATCGCCAACGCTGTCACCGCCCGGCTGGATGAAATCGCAGCAGAAAAAGGCATCGCTATTGAATATGAGGTCTACTCCGGCCAGGGCGACCAATCCGTGCTGAAGCAGATTGGCGATCAGGTCATAGCGGATAAAGTGGATGCTGTCATCCCCGTCGCCACCCTGGCCGCTCAGGTCATGACCG
Organism: Oscillospiraceae bacterium; assembly: GCA_022793095.1. Classification (GTDB taxonomy): domain Bacteria; phylum Bacillota; class Clostridia; order Oscillospirales; family Oscillospiraceae; genus JAAWCD01. The sequence goes on from JAAWCD010000114.1 coordinate 3,577, forward strand.
TCTGCGCCGAGGAAAGCAAAACTCCAGTGGTCTTTGCCGCCATTTCCGACCCTGCTGCTGCCGATCTCACCGGCATCGACTACGTGACTGGCACCAGCGATGCGCTGAACACGGAATTCATTCTGGACATGATGCTTGCTCAGAATCCCAACCCGGAGCGGGTGGGATTGCTCTACTCCATGTCCGAGGCCAACTCTGCCACACCCATCGCCGAGGCCAAGGCCTATCTGGATGCCAAGGGCATCCGATATGAGGAGGCTATCGCTAACACCAACGACGAGGTGATCTCTGCCGCAAGTTCCCTGATCTCTCTGGGCGTGGATGCTATTTTCACCCCCACCGACAACATTATCATGTCCGCTGAGCTGGCCATTTACGAGGACCTGATAATCCAAGGGATTCCTCATTACACAGGCGCGGACTCCTTCGTCCGCAACGGCGCATTTATCACCTGCGGCGTCAACTACACCAATCTGGGCCGGGATACGGCTGATCTGGCCTACCAGGCCATTACCGAAGGGATGGCTGGCCTGGAGGATTTCTACAAAGTGGACGGCGGCATCATCACCGTTAACACCGAAACCGCCGGGGGACTGGGCATCGACTACGCCGCCATTTTCGGCAGCATGGGTGAACTGGTGGAGGTCCAGACCACAGAAGAGTGATTTTCTGCAAACAAAAACGTGGGCGGGCCGGGGGCCCGCCCGCGTTACCCTGCGGAAGGGCGGGGCATGGCCCGACAAAGTCATCGGGTACTACATAAGGCACATGATTTAGCAGCTGTTTGCCCCTGCACAACACAGTTTGAGCGCCGTTTAAAGTTCTTTTTGCTTCTTTTTCTTTCAAGAAAAAGAAGAGAAAGGAGTCGTTTTCATGCTCTTCATCACACAGACCGCGCTGGAATTAGGCTTTATGTACGCACTGGTGTCCATGGCTCTATTCCTCAGCTACCGGGTGTTGGATATCGCTGACCTCACCACGGACGGCGCTTTTGTCCTAGGCGCCGCCGTCTCCGTCTCCATGGCCGCCGCTGGACATCCCTTCCTCGGAATTCCCGCCGCCATGCTGGCGGGGGCCTGCGCCGGTTTCATCACCGCTTTCCTTCAAACCCGCTTGGGCGTCCCCTCGATTCTGGCCGGTATCGTCACCAACACCGGCCTTTACACCGTCAACCTTATGGCCATGGGCTGGAAGTCCAACGTGAGCCTCCTCAAACAGGAGACCGTCTTTACCCTCCTCCGAAAGACCGGAATCTTCGGAGACTGGTACGAACTGGCCCTCGCCGCCGCCGTCACCCTTTTGGCCGGGGTACTCCTGGTCTGGTTCCTGGGCACCCGGCTGGGACTCAGCATCCGGGCCACGGGCGACAACCGGGATATGGTTCGGGCCTCCTCCATCAATCCCACCTTCACCATCACCGTGGGCCTGTGTGCGGCCAACGCACTCACCGCCCTGTCCGGCGCAGTGGTGGGGCAGGCCCAAAAGTCCGCCGATATCAATGGCGGCACTGGCATTGTGGTTATCGGCTTGGCCTGCCTCATCATCGGGGAAACCATCGTGGGCCGGGGCTCCATGCTCCGGGGCGCGGCTGCCGTTGTCGCGGGCAGCATCATTTACCGCTTCATTTACGCCTTGGTGCTGCGAACCAGCATCGTGCCGATTGACTGCCTCAAGCTGGTTACCGCCATCGTGGTGGGACTGGCCATCGCCGCGCCCAGTCTGAAAAGCTGGGCCGCGCTTCAGAAGCGGAAAATCGCCGCACGGATGGAAGGAGGGGACTGACATGGCCGAAAAAAGCAGCCCGGTCCTGGAGCTTCAAAACATCTCTAAAACCTTCAATCCCGGCACGGTCAACGAGAAAACAGCCCTGCGCGGCGTGTCCCTCACCCTGGAACGAGGGGATTTCGCCACCATTGTGGGGTCCAACGGGGCGGGGAAATCCACCCTGTTCAACGCCATTGGAGGCAGCTTTATCGTGGACACCGGAAAAATCCGGCTGGACGGTGAGAACATTACCTTCCTCCCAGAACACCGGCGGAGCCAGCAGCTGGGCCGTCTCTTCCAGGATCCTCTTCGGGGCACTGCGCCCCACATGACCATTGAGGAAAACCTGGCCCTGGCTTACCTGCGGACTGCCAAGGCGAGAAACGCCTTCTTCAGCCGGGTTTCCAAAGTGGAAAAGGAGCTGTTCCGGAACCAACTGGCCCAGCTGGACATGGGTTTGGAGGACCGGATGCGCCAGCCCGTGGGGCTGCTCAGCGGCGGACAGCGGCAGGCTCTGACTCTGATGATGTCTACCATGGTCACGCCGAAACTGCTGCTGCTGGACGAGCACACGGCAGCGCTGGACCCGGGCACAGCGGAGAAGGTGCTGAGCCTGACGAAAAACATCGTGGCAGAGCGTCAAATCACCTGCCTTATGGTCACACACAATATGAAAAATGCCCTGGAGCTGGGCAACCGGACTCTGATGATGGATTCCGGCCGGATTGTACTGGACATCAAGGGCCCGGAACGGGACAATCTAACCGTGGAAAACCTGCTGGAGAAATTCCGGCAGGGGACAGGCCGTCAGTTAGACAACGACAGGATTCTTCTGTCCACCACAGAGGAAAAGTAGCAGCGTTGGGGTGCAGGGGGCAGCGCACCCCCTGCCGGGAGCCAGGGGCTCTGCCCCTGAGGGGATTGCGGTCATCTAATATACCGCAATCCCCATTTTGTCATCTCGTAGAAAACCGGCAGCAGTGCCCGGCCCTTCTCTGTCAGATCGTATTCCACATGGGGCGGAATCTCGTTGAACTGCACTCGGGACACCAGACCGTCTCGTTCCAGCTCCCGAAGGGAGGCGGTCAGCATGGTGTTGGTAATGCCCTCAATATTTTTCCGCAGTTCGCCAAAACGGGCCGGGTCCTTGATGCACAGTTCGTAAATGAGCTGAAACTTCCATTTCCCCTGGATCATGAGCAGCAGGGAAGTCACCGGACAGTTCCCCCCATCCGTCAAAATACAGTCCTTCACCCTTTCCTGATATTCCTCATAGCTGAGCTCCTTCATCCCGATCCCATGCTTTCCTCCGCCATGGGGAAGGGGGCGAATTCCGGCGAGAATATCCGCAGGACTGGAAGGGCAGTTCTGGCCGTACCCGGCGTCAGCCTGAGGGAAGCGGTCATGGCCTACGGATCCGCCAGTGGCGGAACCACGGACAAGCTCAAATCTGCGCCAGTGCCGCTCCAGCGCACGGCGGGAATTGAAATCCAGATTCCAGAGGACACCCGAGTCGCTTTCGCGGTTTTCCTGGCCCAAACCGTAGAGGCAGGAGGCCATTATCTGTACCTCTGCGGAATCGACAAAATCATGGCCAACGAGTCGAAGGGGGCGCTGTTTGCCTGGGACGGCTGCGCCAAGGCCGCGCCTGCACAGGAAAAGAGATAAGCAAAAAAACGGCTGTATTCATAACGAATACAGCCGTTCCCGCTCAGAAGGGCTGGGGCAAAACAAAGTTTTGCCTTCCGTTTTCTTTTGCTTCTTTTGCGTGTGCGTAATGGTTCAGCGTCATGGTGATGTTGGAATGTCCCATGATATACTGTAACGCTTTCGGGTTCATTCCCGCATTGGCTAAGTTGGTGCAGAATGTATGACGCAGGGTGTGGGGTGTCATTACTTTGGGTAAGGCTCCTTATAGCACTTATTGCACTTCTTTACAAGTTCTAGAATATATTGGAACAGTTCGCACCCGTTTTCGGCCAACGGTCCGGTTAAGAAAAAGGAAATTTCTATAACCGTCAATGGTGCCCGCTTTCGCGCCCTTTCCCAGTTGGGTTTTCACAGTCTTTTTCGAGTATCCGTTTCGGTAATTTCTGGGCTTATTTTCGACGCCAGAATCCGACACCCGCTGACTTCTTTCATACCCCAGTGCTGTGTCCAGCTCACTCACCATCACCTGCTGCGGCACATCCCGAAACATTTCCTTCATGGCATCCATGATCTCGGTGGTGCGGTTGAATTTCTGGCTGTCCACATAGGCCTTCAGCATTTCCTTCGGTGTCTTCTCCATAATATTACATCCTTTCAATCAAGCTTCTTTCCTGCTCCGATTCTTGACTGAATGGATGCCTTTTATTCTCTTTTACACAAATTTTTCGGCGCTCTCCTGCCCGGC